>NZ_PSWE01000005.1:44265-153875 GCF_002932195.1 Rathayibacter sp. AY1C4
ACGACGTGGTGCGTTCCGCGGAGCGAGGTGCGTCGCCCGGCATCGATCCGCTGGCACGCGGATCGCTGTCGGCGGGCTCCACGAGGGCGCGGCGGTCCCTGCCCGCCACGGCGCGGTCGGCTTCACGACGTGGTGCGTTCCGCGGAGCGAGGTGCGTCGCCCGGCATCGATCCGCCGGCACGCGGATCACTGTCGGCGGGCTCCACGAAGGCGCGGCGGTCCCCGCCCGCCGCGGCGCGGTCGGCTTCACGACGTGGTGCGCTCCGCAGAGCGGGGTGCGACGCCCGGCATCGATCCGCCGGCACGCGGATCACTGTCGGCGGGCTCCACGAAGGCGTGGCGGTCCCCGCCCGCCGCGGCGCGGTCGGCTTCACGACGTGGTGCGTTCCGCGGAGCGGGGTGCGTCGCCAGGCATCGATCCAAGGTACACGGATCGCTGTCGGCGGGCTCCACCTCGTCGAGCGGCGGCCACCTGCTCCTGCAGTCGAGCCGGGCGGGCGTACCCGAGTCGTGCCGGTCGAGTCGCCGCGGGACGCGGCGTATCGAGACCCGCCAGGCACGGACAACGGGTCGATGCTGGTCGAGATGCCGCGGGACGCTGGGCATCGAGACCCACCGGACCGGGACTGCGAGTGCTCCTGCGGGCCCGCGTCAGGGGGCCAGGACGGCGACCGTCATGCCGGGCGTCGCGGCGGGGGCGTCCATCGCGGCGAGAGCGGCGGGCAGGTCCTCGTTGGCGATGGTGCGGCCGACGGAGTCGGCGGGGCGCAGACGGCCGGCGACGATGTCGTCGAGGAGGGCCGTGTAGCCGCTCCGGGCGATGCCGTGGCTGCCCAGCAGCTCCAGCTCCTGGGCGATGACCCGGCCGAGCGGGATCGCCGGTGCCGCGTCGGGCCCGAGCAGCAGACCCACCTGCACGTGCCGGCCGCGCGGACGCAGGGCGGCGATCGACGCCTCCGCGGTGACCCTGCTGCCGACGGCGTCGACCGCCAGATGCGCCCCTCCTCCGGTCGCCGCCCGGATCGCCTCGGCGGCACCCTCGCCTCCGGGGACGGTCACCGCCCCGATCGCGGCCGCGGCCTCCCGCGCCGGGGCGGAGACGTCCGACGCCACCACGCGGGCCCCGGCCGCGAGCGCGACGATCACCGCGGAGAGGCCGACTCCGCCGCAGCCCAGCACCGCGACCCACTCCCCCGGGGCGACCCGGCCGCGCTCGTGCAGGGCGTGGTACGCGGTCCCGAAGCGGCAGCCGAGACCGGCCGCCTCGACGAAGCCGACGGTGTCGGGCAGTCGCACCAGGTTCAGGTCCGCGCCCGGCACGACCACCGCCTCGGCGAACGACCCGTCGAGGGTGAACCCCGGCTGCTGCTGCCGGAGGCACACCTGCGTCGCCCCCTCCCGGCACTGCTCGCAGTCGCCGCAGGCGAACACGAACGGCGCCGTGACCCGGTCGCCGACCGCGAAGAGCGACACCTGGGCTCCCGTCGCGATCACCGTCCCGGCGAACTCGTGCCCGGGGATCTGCGGCAGGACGACCGAGGCGTCGTGCCCCTTCCACGCGTGCCAGTCGCTCCGGCACACCCCGGTCGCCGCGACGCGGACGACGACGCCGTCGACGGGGCAGACGGGCTCCGGGACCTCGACGATCGCGGGGAGGGCGGAGAAGGACGAGTAGCTCACGGCGCGCATGCCGAGAGTCTTCCAGAGGCCCGGGCGGCGCTCTGCCTACAGTGCGTCGACCGGGATGCCGCCGGTGCCCGGCTGGGCGGGCTCGCGGTGGACCGGGTAGACCGTGCCTCGGGCGCGGTCGATCGCGATGCTGCCGAGAGCGAGCACGATTCCGGCCGCGGTCAGGCCCACGCCGACCCAGATGGGAGACAGGTAGCCCAGTCCGGCGGCGATCGTCAGGCCGCCGAGCGCGGCACCCACCGAGTTGCCGATGTTGAGCGCGGAGTGGTTGAGCGCTGCCGCGATCGTCTGGCTGTCGCGCGCCACGTCCATCAGCCGGGTCTGGATCGCGGGCGACGCGGCGGCCGAGAAGCCCGCCGAGAGGAACGCGAACACCACCAGGCCGACGACCGACGAGGCCGACAGCGCGAGTCCGATCAGCGAGACGCCGACGCCGGCGAAGAACACCACCAGCGCCCGCCGCACGTCGCGGTCGGCGGCCCAGCCGCCGACGAGGTTGCCGACGGTCATCCCGAGGCCGATGACGACCAGGATCCACGGGACCGCGCCGAGCGGCAGGCCCGTCACCTCGGTCGCGAGCGGCGAGATGTAGCTGTACATCGCGAAGAGTCCGCCGAAGCCGATGGCGCCGACGAGCAGGGTCATCCAGACCTGCAGGCGCCCGAACGCCCGCAGCTCGTTGCGGACGGTCGCCGCCGGATTCCCGGGCTGCGCGGGCACCAGAAGCTGGACGGCCACGACGGTCAGCGCGAAGAGCACCGCGACCACGAGGTAGGCGGTGCGCCAGCCGGCCACCTGCCCGACCCAGGTGATCGCGGGCACGCCGACGACGTTCGCGATCGTGAGCCCGGAGAGGACGAACGCGACTCCCTTGCCGCGCTTGCCGGGACCCATCAGGTCGGCGGCGACCAGGGAGGCGATGCCGAAGTAGGCGCCGTGCGGGAGCGCGGCGACGAAGCGCGCGGCGAGGACGAGCGGGAAGCTCGGGAGCAGCGCCGAGCCGATCGTCCCGACGGTGAAGGCGACGAGGAGGGTCAGGAGGAGCCTCTTGCGCGGCCAGCGCGCCGCTGCGGCGGCGATGGTGGGGGCGCCGACCACGACACCGAGCGCGTAGGCCGAGATCAGCATCCCCGCCTGCGAGACGGCCTGCTCCTGGCTCGCGGCCCAGACCCCGGGGAGGAGGTCGGCGGCGAGCTGCGGGAGGAGCCCCATCGCGACGAACTCGGTCGAGCCGATGCCGAAGCCCCCCATCGCGAGGGCGAGCAGGGCGAGGCGGGTCCGAGCGGGCGAAAGCGTCACCGGTCAAGGCTACTCAGGATCGGGCGGATGTCGAATCGATTCGAGAAAGCCCGGACACGAGAGGTCTCGGCGCGGACCCGCTACTCCCCCAGCGCGTCGTTCAGCCGGGCGATCTTGCCGTCGATCTCGCCCGAGTAGCCGGGGCGGATGTCCGCCTTCAGGACGAGCGACACGCGCGTCCCGAACGCTCCGACGGCCTCCGTCGCGCGCTTGACGACGTCGAAGACCTCGTCCCACTCCCCCTCGATCTCGGTGAACATCGAGGTCGTCCGCGACGGCAGGCCGCTCTCGCGGACGATGCGGACGGCGGCGGCGACGGCGTCGTGGACGGACGCGTCGGGCGCCTCGCCCCCGGACGGTGCGACCGAGAATGCGACGAGCATGGGAGCCTCCTTGACTGCGCGCACCGCGTGCCGGCCCCGCGCCCTCCGAGCCTACGAGCCCTGGGGCGCCAAGCGGGTCTCGCCGGTCAGCGACGACGCGGAAGTCGTGGCGCCGAGTGCGACGACCCGCGCCGTCCCCATCCTCCACAGCTCGCGCAGCAGCCAGCCGAGCAGCACCACGAGGAGGATGTTCCGCACGGTCAGCACGAGCACCATCCACCAGTGCGACCAGAGGAGGAAGAGGTAGAGGTACGGGTAGACCACCTGGGTCAGAGCCGCAGTGACGAGCGTCAGCTTCGCGGGCCGGTCGAACGCGCCGTCGCGGCACGCGATCAGCCCGGCGATCACCGGCGGCGCGAGCCAGACGATGTACTGCGGCGAGAGCACCTTGTTGGTGTCGATGAACACGACCACGAAGGTCAGCGCGAGCAGCGGGAACAACCTGGCGGGGTCGGCCCGGCGGGCGAGAGCACGGGCACCCAGCAGGGCCACGCCGAGCATGGCCAGAGCGAGCAGCGGGGTCATCAGGCTCGCCGCGAACTCGGTGCCGGGCCCGTGCATCTCGAAGGTGTTGATGTCGGCGGCGTAGTAGACGTAGCTCCCCGATCCCGGGAGTACCGACAGCCACATCCAGGGAGTGCTCACGACGGCCTCGATCTGGAGGCCCCGATCGGTCTGGTCGGTGACGAAGCTGAAGACCTGGTCCCCGCCGCCGACGAGGACGACCGCGAGCACGATGATCACGGAGGCGACCGCGGGGACGAGGACCATCCGCAGCCGTCCGCGCAGGACCAGCACGGCAGCGGCGAGGATCGCGGCCGGCCACACCTTGATCCAGGTGGCCACGGTCAGCAGCAGCGCCGCGACGCCCGGACGGGTCGCCGCCCAGAGCATCCCGGCGATGGCCGGCGGCGCGGTGAAGGCGTCGATGCGGCCGATGGCGATCGGCCCGAGGAGGACGAGGAACAGCAGCCACCAGCGCGCCGCCGCGAGGCGCGGTGCCGACCGGCCGCGCAGCAGCAGGGCGAAGGCGGCGGCGTCGGCGAGCGCGACGAGGACGAGCCACATCAGGTCGTAGCCCGCCGAGCCGAAGAGCCAGGAGGCGGCGATCGGGCCCCAGGCGAGGATCGGGTAGACCCAGCCCGTGTCGATCCCGGCGATGCCGCCGCCCTCGACGGCGGTCCTCATCCACTCCTTGTAGACGATGCTGACGTCGCCCATCGGCAGACCCGGAGCGAACAGCGCCAGGAGGGAGAGCACCACGTGCACCAGCGCGAAGGCGCCCCAGAGCACGGCGACGGAGTCGCGGTTCTCGCGCAGCCGGGCGAGGGGGCGGGAGGACGCTCGAGGAGGGGAGGACGGCACCGCGTCATTGTAGAGGGGCCGCTGAACGGGACCCTGGCAGCACCTGAGCCCGCCTGGGAGCGCCGCTCCCGCCGGGCATCGGTTGCCCGGCGGCGTCGGTCGCCGCCGGGCGTCAGCAGACGGCGTCGCGACCCGACGAACTCAGTAGCCGGCGAACGCGTCGGTGCGGATCCGCTTCGCCCCGGCACCGCGCAGGGCGCCGCGGACCGAGTCGACGAACGACGGCGACCCGGAGACGTAGCCCACGCGGCGGCCGGCGTCCGGCACCGCGTCCGCGAGCAGCTCGGCGGTCAGTCGGCCTGTGACGTGCGACCACCGTGCGGGCAGGTCGGTCGGCGTCTCCTTCGAGCAGAGCACGACCCGGGCCCCCGACTCCTGCAGCAGGTCGCGGTACGCGACCTCGGCGAGGCTCGGCGCGGCGACCACGACGACGACGTCCCGCCGCGGACCGTCCGCGAGCGAGCGGAGCTGACTGGCGAACGGGGTGATCCCGATGCCGCCCGCCACAAGCAGCAGCGGCACGGTGGGATCGGCCGGCAGGACGAAGTCACCGCCGACGCTCGTCGCCCGGAGCGAGTCGCCGGGCTCCAGCGCGGCGAGGGCGCGCTTGAAGCTGCTCGCCTTCTCCGGCATCCGCAGGGCGATCGCGATCTCGCCGTCGGACGGAGCGGAGGAGACCGAGAAGGTGCGCCGGCTGCCCCGGCTGTCGGCGCGGTGCGGCAGGTCGAGCTCGAGCCACTGGCCCGGCTCGAAGGTCAGCGGCGAGCGGGAGCGGAAGCGGTACTCCGCGATGCCCTGCGCCAGCACGCGGGTAGAGGCGAGCTCGAGCGTGTGCCGCCGACGCTGGCGGAATGCGAAGGCGAACGCGAGGGCGTTGCCGACCACGAGGCCCAGCTCCGGAGTGGCGGAGACGACGCCGATGTGGAAGGGGACGCTCGCCACGAGCGCTGCGACGACCGCGATGATCAGCTGCTGCGAGCGGCGCGGCGCGAGCGTGAGCGGCTCCGTCAGCATGAAGGCGCCGGCGAAGACGAAGGGGTAGGCCGTGAGGACCAGAGCCGCCGCGGCGCCGAGGTCCTGGCCGTTCTGCACCGCCTGCTGCACGGAAACCCCGCCGGCGACGACGACGAAGACGGCGAAGACGGCCCAGCGGCGGACCCGCGCGACGATCAGGAGGGAACCCACGACGACGAACGGCCAGATCGCGCCACTGGCGATCCACCAGGCTCCGGCGTTGAGCCCGGTGAAGCCGATGATCAGCACGGCGACCGCGGCCGGGTTGAAGAGGTGGCGGCCCCGCCAGGCGAGGACGTACTTGGACGCGGCGGCGATCGCGCCGACGAGCGCGATCACGGCGAGCCCGCGGGGATCGGCCGTCGGGAAGAGGAGGCAGGCGATCAGCAGACCGGTGACGAGCGAGGACTCCAGGTGCGCGCGGCTCCGGAACAGCCTCGCGAGGACCGCGCTGACCAGGGCCGTCGAGGCGACGGCGACGAGCGTCGTGCCGAGGATCTCGAGCGGCGTCGAGAAGATCAGGCCGGCTGCGGCGTAGCCGACGGCGACGAGCAGGAGCGCGGCGAGCGTCATCCAGACCAGCCGGTAGGTGGTGACGCGGCCGAGGGCGCGGTCGAAGGTGCCGATCATCGGAAGACCTCTCCGGGGAAGGAAGGCGAGTAGTGGAGGGTGCCGTCGCTGCGGACGCGGACGAACTCGAAGTCGAAGCGCTCGGCGAGGGTCTCGGGCGGGCAGACGAACAGCGCGGTCGCGAGCCCGTCGGCGACGAGGGCCGTGTCGGCCACCGCCCAGGTAGCGACGATGCTCTCGACCGGAGCTCCGGTCCGCCCGTCGAGGACGTGGTGGAGGCCGCTGCCCCAGGCGCGGCGGTTGCTCGCCGAGCCGCAGAGCGCGCGGTCGCCGGGCACCGCCACTCCCAGTGCCTTGCTCGGGTCCCACGGGTGCTCGAGGCCGACCCGGACGGGTCCGGCTCCGATGCCCCGAAGGTCGCCGCTCGCGTCGACGACGGCGGGCCCGGCGCTGTCGAGCTCCTCGAGGACGAGGTCGACGAGCTGGCCCTTGCCCGCGGCGCCGACGTCGACGACGGTCCCGGGCTCGATCCGCAGGCCCGCCGCCCCGCGTCGGGCGGCGGCCCAGGAGGGAGCGGGGACGGCGGGTCCGCGCGGGACGAGGGTGTACGCGGAGTCGTAGCCGAGCTGCTCGAGAGAGCCGCCGACGAAGGGGGTGACCGCCCCGCCGGTCAGCTCGTCGAGCACGTCGTACAGTGCGAAGAGGTCGACCGCCTCGTCGGGGAAGACGTGCTCGCCTCCGGCCCGCAGCTGCGAGACGGCGGAGTCGTCACGGAACCGCGACCAGGTGCGGTCGTACTCCGCGATGCGCGCCTCGACCCGCGAGCGGTGGGAGGGCCCGAGCGGCTCGGCGGTGTCGATCTGCCAGCCGGTGCCGATCGCGTCGAACCGCCACGCGTGGCCCAGGACCGTCGGGGCGTCAGGCCGTGGCATCGGCCTTGATGGTCTCGACGGCGTCGTTGAAGCCGCCGGAGGTGAGGGAGGACCCCGACACCTTGGAGACCTTCAGCTCGTCGAGCTGCTTGCCGACGACCTCGCCCGCGATGCCGCCCGCGAAGCGCGACTGGTACTGCTGGCCGGTGGGGTTCTCCGACTCCGGGGTCACGGTCACGTCGGTGACGACGCCGTCGGCGAGGGTCAGCGAGACGCCCACCTTCTCGTTCCCTCCGGGCGAGGTGTAGGCGCCCTCGGCCTCGTAGGTGCCGTCGGCGTAGCTGCTGCCGCTCGCGGCGGAGGACGCGGCGCCGGTGGCCTCGGGGGCGGAGCTGGTGGCGGTGCTCGGAGCGGTGGTGGTCGCCGCGTCGGCGGCGTCGCTCCCGGTCGTGGTGGTGCTGGAGCAGGCGGCGAGCGCGGCGAGGGTGCCGGCGCCGGCGAGGAGGGTCAGGGCGTAGCGGGCGGGAGTCGTGGTCTTCGCGGTCATGTCTGTTCTCCTGGTCAAGGCGGACGCGGCGGATCCGACGGTAGAGGTGCTCGCTTCGAGCACCCGATGAGGCGGCGGTGCGGAGCCGGTGAGCCGGGCCGCGGGCGT
Organism: Rathayibacter sp. AY1C4; assembly: GCF_002932195.1. NCBI lineage: Bacteria > Bacillati > Actinomycetota > Actinomycetes > Micrococcales > Microbacteriaceae > Rathayibacter > Rathayibacter sp. AY1C4. The sequence goes on from NZ_PSWE01000005.1 coordinate 52,113, forward strand.
CGCTTCCTCCAGGACAACGGCGGCGGTCCCGGTTCGGTTCAGCGCTCGTCCGACGGGCGTGTCAGCGCAGGAGTGCGGCGACCACTCCGGGCAGGTGCTCCGCGATGTCGAGCGCGGCGATCGGGCCGCCGGCGGAGGCGCTCCGTCCGGCCTCCGCGTGCAGGACGGCGGCCGCGGCGGCCACGGGGGCGAGGTCCTCCGCGGTCAGAGTCGCCCCGGCCGCCTCGGCGTCCGCGGCCCGACCGGCGAGGAGTGCGCCGAGCACGCCGCCGAGGACGTCGCCGCTGCCCGCGGTCGCCAGCCAGGGCGTGGATCCGGAGACCTCGAGCTCGACGTCGCCCGCGACGACGTGGGTGGTGCCGCCCTTGACGAGCACGCAGACTCCGAGGCGGTCCGCCGCCCGGCGCGCCCACTCCCCCGGGGCCTCGGCGATCGTCGCGGCGTCCGCGTCCAGACCCGCTCGGCCGAGCACTCCGGCGAGCTCGCGGTAGTGCGGCGTGATGACGACCGGGCCTGCGGCCTCGTCGATCAGGTCGAGCGCGCCCGCGTCGAGCACCACCGGGACTCCCGAGTGCAGCTGCTCGATCAGGGTGCGCCGCTCCTCGTCGCTGCGGTCCTCGGCGCTGGTGCCGGAGCCGACGAGCCAGGCCTGCACGCGTCCCACCGCGGTCACGACCTCCGGCCGCCGGGCGAGCACCAGTCCCGCGGGCCGCTCCGGTCCGAGGTAGCGGACCATGCCGACTCCCGTCCGCACCGCCGCCTCGACGCCGAGCACCGCCGCTCCCGGGTACCGCTCCGACCCGGTCGCGATCCCCAGCACCCCGCGCGTGTACTTGTCGTCGTCCTCCCGCGGCACCCTGATGCTCCGCGCCGCCTCCGCCGTCCCGACCCGCTCACCCATCCCGCCACCCTACGTCGCCCTGCGGCGGAGCCGCCCGGTGCCGCCGCAGCCGCACTGGTGCCGGCGCAGCGCACTGGTGCCGGCGCAGCCGCACCCCTCTCCCCTTGCTCCAGAGGGGCGCAGGTGCTGGAGGGGGCAGTCGCAAGGCGGAGGAGGAAGCGGTACCGGCGGTACCGCGCCCGACGACAACGCCGCGAACGCCCCCTCCAGCACCCGTGGGCGCGGGCCGAGGAGGGGTCGGATGCAAGGCGGAGGAGGAAGCGATACCGGCGGTATCGCGCCCGACGACAACGCCCCCTCCAGCACCCGCGGGCGCGGGCCGCGGAGGGGTCGGATGCAAGGCGGAGGAGGAAGCGATACCGGCGGTATCGCGCCCGACGACAACGCCGCCTCCAGCACCCGCGGGCGCGGGCCGCGGAGGGGTCGGATGCAAGGCGGAGGAGGAAGCGATACCGGCGGTATCGCGCCCGACGACAACGCCGCAGACGGCCCCTCCGCGGCCCGCGCCTAGCGGCGGGTGGCGTCGTCGACTTCGCCGACGAGCTCCTCGATGATGTCCTCGAGGAACAGCACTCCGGTGGCGCGGCCCTGCTCGTCGAACGCGCGGGCGAGGTGGGCGCCGGTGCGCCGCATGATCGCGAGGGCGTCCTCGAGGTCGGTGGCCTCGAAGATCGAGGCGAGCTGGCGGATGCGCTTGGCGGGGACGGGGAGGCGGAACTTGGCGCCCTCCGTGTCGCCGTCGAGGTCGAGGACGTCCTTGAGGTGGATGTAGCCCTCGGGGGTGCCGTCCTCCCCGAGGATCACGTAGCGCGAGAAGCCGTGCTTGGCGACGGCGCGCTCGACGTCGGCGGGGGTCGCTCCGCTGGGGAGGCTGACGATCCCGTCGAGGGGCAGGGCGACGTCGTGGACCTTCTTCTCGGTGAACTCGAACGCGGCGAGGAGGGTCCCGGTCGAGTCGCGGAGCGTGCCCTCGCGGGTGGACTGGTCGACGATCGTCTGCACCTCCTCGAGCGTGAAGGTGCTGTTCGCCTCGTCCTTGGGCTCCACCTTGAAGAGGCGGAGCACTCCGTTCGAGACCGCGTTGAGGGCGACGATGATCGGGCGGAGGACCCGGGCGATGGCGACGAGCGGCGGCGCCAGGAGGAGCACGGCGCGGTCGGGCATCGAGAACGAGATGTTCTTGGGGACCATCTCGCCGAGCACCACGTGCAGGAACGACACGATCAGCAGCGTGATGACGAAGGCGACGGTGCCGGAGAGCTCGTCGGGGATGCCGACGGCGTGCAGCGGCACCTCGAGCAGGTGGTGGATCGCCGGCTCGCTCACGTTGAGGATCAGCAGCGAGCAGACGGTGATGCCCAGCTGCGTGGTCGCGAGCATCAGTGTGGCGTGCTCCATCGCGGCGAGCGCGGTGATCGCGCTGCGGCGTCCGCTCTCCGCGAGGGGCTCGATCTGGGAGCGGCGCGCGGAGATGACCGCGAACTCCGCTCCGACGAAGAAGGCGTTCGCGGCGAGGAGCACCACGAGCCAGGCGATTCCGGCCCAGTCACTCATCGTCGGACTCCTTCCGTCCGCGGTGTCCGCGGGCGACGTCGGCGAGCGGGTCGGGGATCCCGTCGGGATCCGCGTCGGGATCGGGCGTGAAGCGGAGGCGGTCGATGCGGCGGCCGTCCAGGCGCTCGACGCGCAGAGATCCGCCCTCGACGTCGACCCGGTCGCCGACGGCGGGGAGGCGGCCGAGCTCGCTCATCACGAATCCGGCGACCGTCTCGTAGGGCCCCTCCTCGGGGATGTGCACGCCGGCGCGGTCGAGGACCTCGTCGGGGCGGAGCATGCCGGGGAAGGTGGTGGAGCCGGGGAGCTTGACGACGTCGGCCCGGGAGCGGTCGTGCTCGTCGGCGACCTCGCCGACCAGCTCCTCGACCAGGTCCTCGAGCGTGGCGACGCCCGCCGTCCCGCCGTACTCGTCGACGACGACCGCGAGCTGGAAGCCGCGTCCGCGCAGCTCCGTGAGCAGCACGTCGAGCTTCATGGTCTCGGGGACGCGGAGCGGCTCGGAGCGCAGCGCCGTGACCGGGACGTCGGACCTCTTGCCGCGGGGCACGGCGACGGCCTGCTTGACGTGCACGACTCCGACGATGTCGTCGATGTCGTCGTCCGTGATCGGGAAGCGCGAGAACCCGGTGGTGCGGGCGAGGTCGAGCACGTCCTGCGCGGTGCTCGCGCGCTCGACCGTCGACAGGCGCAGGCGCGGCGTCATCACGTCGCCCGCGGTGAGGGCGGAGAAGCGGAGGGTGCGCCCGAGCAGGTCAGCCGTGTCCTCCTCGAGCAGTCCGGCACTGGCGGAGTGGCGCACGAGGCTCGAGAGCTCCTCGGCGCTGCGGGCGCCCGAGAGCTCCTCCTTCGGCTCGATGCCGACCAGGCGCAGCAGGGCGTTTGCGCTGCCGTTCAGCAGGGCGACGGCCGGGCGGAACACCGTCGTGAACGCGGTCTGCAGCGGCACGACGAGCTTCGCGGTCGCCCGCGGCAGGGCGAGGGCGAAGTTCTTGGGGACCAGCTCGCCGAGGATCATCGACAGCAGGGTCGCGATGACGATGGCGACCACCGTCATGACCGGCGCGAGCGCCTCCTCCGGGATGCCGAATCCGCTGAACGGCTCCTGGAGCAGCGTCGAGAGGGCGGGCTCCATCGTGTAGCCGGTGAGCAGCGTCGTGAGGGTGATGCCCAGCTGCGCGCTCGAGAGGTGCGTGGAGGTGACGCGCAGGGCCGCGATGGTCATGCCCAGGCGTGTCTCGCCGCGGTCGCGACGGGCTTCGAGATCGGCCCGGTCGAGGTTCACCAGCGCGAACTCGCTGGCGACGAAGACGCCGGTGCCCAGAGTCAGCAGCAGGCCGACGCCGAGGAGGAGCCACTCAGTTCCCACGGTGGTCGCCCCCGGTCACGAGAGGGAGGTGCGAGGAGGGCCGGACAGTGCGGGCCGGCGGAGCGGCGGCACCGGAGAGGCGGGCGGGAGTCCGAGGAGCACGGCGGCGAGCGGAACGGGCCGGATGCGCAGAGGGAGGGTCGTCCATTGTGGCGCCGAGTCTACCCGCCGCGGAGCGCTGCCGGGCGTGCTCCGACGCGGCGGCTCAGAGCCACTTCTTCCGCTTGAACACCGCGTAGAGCGCGAAGCCGAACAGCACCATCAGGCCCAGCGCCCAGGGGTAGCCGAGGCGCCAGTGCAGCTCCGGCATGTCGTCGAAGTTCATCCCGTAGATGCCGGCCACCAGCGTCGGGGCGAAGAGGATCGCCGCCCACGAGGAGATCTTGCGGACCACGTCGTTCTGGGCGAGCCCGGTCTCGGTCTGCCGGCGCGAGACGAGCGTCGAGTGCACCGTGAGCGCCTTGTCGAGGATCGCGCGCAGGGAGTCGACCGCCTCCGTCACGCGGATGGTGTGGTCGAGCACGTCGCGGAGGGAGCGGCGCAGCTCGATCCGCTCCGGCGAGGGCGAGGGCTCCCCCTCCACGGGCGTCGACTCCTGCAGCAGCTCGTGCAGCAGGGCGGTCAGCGGCTGCACCGAGCGCTGGAAGTGGATGACCTCGCGCGAGAGCCGGTAGATGCGCTCCGAGAGCCCGTCGTCCGAGTCGTCGCCGAAGAGCTGGTCCTCGATCTCGTCCACGTCGCCCTGGACGCCGAACACCACCGGCGCGTACTCGTCGACGACCTGGTCGAGGATCGCGTAGAGCACCGCTTCGGGCCCGCGGGCGAGGAGGGCCGGATCCTCCTCCAGGCGGCGGCGCACGCGGGCGAGGTCCGGGGAATCGGCGTGCCGGATGGTGACCACGAAGTCGGGGCCGACGAAGACGTGCAGCTCGCCGAATACGACCGTCTCGGCGGCGTCCGCGTAGCGCGCCGGCCGCAGCACGACGAAGAGCCCGTCGTCGTAGCGCTCGAGCTTGGCCCGCTGGTGCCCGCTCAGCGCGTCCTCGACGGCGAGCGGGTGCAGCCCGAACTCCTCGGCGACCGCCTCGACCTCCTCGCGCGTCGGGCGGTAGAGGCCGATCCAGGCCATGCCGTGCTCGTCGCGCATCAGCTCGAAGGTGTCCTCGAGCGAGTCGGGGTTCCGGATGCGGCGGCCGTCGACGTACACGGCGTTGTCGACGATGGTCATGGGCTCGGTTCTAGCACGCGGCGCCCGCTCACCAGCTGACCGGCAGCGCCTTGCCCTCCTCGTAGCCCGCGGCCGACTGCAGGCCCACGTGCGCCCGCTCGTGGAAGTCGGCCACGCTCCGGGCTCCGGCGTAGGTGAAGGACGAGCGGACCCCCGACGTGATCATGTCGAGCAGGTCCTCGACCGAGGGCCGCAGCGGATCGAGGTAGATGGTGGAGGAGGAGATGCCCTCGGCGAAGAGGCGCTTGCGGGCGAGCTCGTATGCGTCGAGGCGGTCGAAGCGCTCCTGCACCGCCTTGGCCGAGGCCATGCCCCAGCTCTCCTTGTAGACCCGGCCGGCCGCGTCGCTGCGCAGCTCCCCCGGAGCCTCGATCGTGCCGGCGAACCAGGAGCCGATCATCACGGAGGCGGCGCCCGCGGCCAGCGCGAGGGCGACGTCGCGCGGGTAGCGCACCCCGCCGTCCGCCCAGACGTGGGCGCCCAGCTCGTGCGCGCGCTCGGCCGTCTCGAGGACGGCCGAGAACTGCGGGCGGCCGACCGCGGTCATCATCCGGGTGGTGCACATCGCGCCGGGGCCGACGCCGACCTTGAGGATGTCCGCTCCCGCGTCGACGAGGTCGTGCACCGCGTCGGCCGTGACGACGTTGCCCGCCGCGATCGGCACTCCGAGATCGAGCGCGGAGACCGTCCGGAGCGCCCGGAGCATCCCCTCCTGGTGGCCGTGCGCGGTGTCGAGGACGAGGACGTCGACGCCCGCGGAGACGAGCGCGCGCGCCTTCGCCTCGACGTCGCCGTTGATGCCGATCGCCGCCGCGACGCGCAGACGCCCGTCCGCGTCGAGCGCCGGGTCGTAGACGGTGGAGCGGAGGGCGCCGGTGCGCGACAGCGTGCCGACCAGGGCGCCGTGGTGCAGCACCGGGGCGAAGTCGAGGTCGGCGGCCACCATGAGGTCGAAGGCGGCCCGCGCGGTGGGCACGTCGTCGGCGTCGATCGAGGGCGTGGCGGAGTGCACCAGGTCGCCCAGACGCGCGTCCGGCAGCGCGGTCGCCAGGCGCGCGGCCGGGACGCAGCCGAGGATCGCGCCGCCCTCCTCCTGCACCACGAAGCCGTGGCCGGCGACGGCCGGCAGGATGCGCAGCGCCTCCTCCACGGTCGTCGCCGGCGAGGCGGTGAGGGCGCCGGAGAAAGCGACCGGCTGGCGCTTCACCCAGCGGATCGCGGCGTCCAGCGCCTGCAGGGGCATGTCCTGCGGGAGGACGCCGAGCCCGCCCCGGCGCGCGAGCGTCGCTGCGAGGCGCTGACCGGTGACCGAGTTCATGTTGGAGGAGACGACGGGGATCGTCGCCCCGGTGCCGTCGCCCGGGGCGAGCGAGACGTCGAGGCGGCTCGTCACCGACGAGCGGCCGGGGACGAGGAAGACGTCCGAGTAGGTGAGGTCGCCTGAGGGTGTTCCGCCGGAGAAACGCATGGGGGAAACGCTACTCCGGCGCGGCCCCGGGTCGGCCGTGCAGGGAACGGGGCTAGGCTTGGCGACCGGGACGGGACCAGGCGACGGCACCGGTTCCCGCTGGTGCGAGGACGACCTCCTCCGCCGCGGTGGCAGGCGCCGAGGGATGCGACGGGCCCGTCCGGATGATCGAGGACGAATCAACGGAGAGAGTGGGCGATCGGCTGTGTCGAGCCAGTTGACCGGAGCAGGAACAGAGCAGGGCGCGGAGGACTTCGGAGCCAACGAGTGGCTCGTGGAGGAGCTGTACGAGCAGTACAGCGCCGACCGCGCCTCGGTGGACGAGTCCTGGTGGCCCATCCTGGAGCGCTACGGCGCCCAGCTCGCGAACTCCGGCAAGGACGCTCCGGCTCCGGCTCCCGCCGCGGCCCCCGCGCCCGCCGCCTCGAAGCCCGCCGCTGCCGCCGAGCGCGTCTCGTCGAGCGGCGGAGGCGCCGTGACCCATCCCGCCGCGGCCTCCTCCTCCGAGTCGACCCCCGCCTCCCGCACCACGTCGAAGCAGCCGAAGGCGCAGCCGATCCCGGCCGACGCTCCGGTGAGCAAGCCCTCCGCCGAGGACTCGACGCCGGACGAGGACGTCGTCACCCCGCTCCGCGGCATGGCGAAGAGCCTCGCGACCAACATGGACGCCAGCCTCAGCATCCCCACCGCGACGAGCGTCCGCACGATCCCGGCGAAGCTGATGATCGACAACCGCATCGTCATCAACAACCACCTGCGCCGCACCCGCGGCGGCAAGGTCTCGTTCACGCACCTGATCGGCTGGGCGCTCATCCGCGCGCTCAAGGACTTCCCGAGCCAGAACGTGTTCTACGACGAGGTCGACGGCAAGCCCGCGGTCGTCGCCCCGGCGCACGTCAACCTCGGCATCGCGATCGACATGCCGAAGCCCGACGGCACGCGCGCCCTGCTCGTGCCGAGCATCAAGCGCGCCGACACGCTGAGCTTCACCGCCTACCTCTCGGCCTACGAGGACCTGGTCAAGCGCGCGCGCGGCAACAAGCTCGTCGCCGGCGACTTCGCGGGCACCACGCTCTCGCTGACGAACCCCGGCGGCATCGGCACGGTCCACTCCGTCCCCCGCCTGATGAAGGGCCAGGGCTGCATCATCGGAGCCGGCGCCCTCGAGTACCCGGCGGAGTTCCAGGGCGCGTCCGAGAAGACGCTGGTCGAGCTGGGCATCGGCAAGACCATCACCCTGACCTCGACCTACGACCACCGCGTCATCCAGGGCGCCGGCTCGGGCGAGTTCCTCAAGATCGTGCACGAGCTCCTGCTCGGCGGCCGCGGCTTCTACGAGGACATCTTCGCCGCGCTGCGCATCCCCTACGACCCGATCCACTGGTCCACGGACATCGCCGTCGACCTCGCCGAGCGCGTCTCCAAGACCGCCCGCGTGCAGGAGCTCATCAACTCGTTCCGCGTCCGCGGGCATCTGATGGCCGACGTCGACCCGCTGGAGTACGTGCAGCGCTCGCACCCCGACCTCGCCATCGAGAGCCACGGCCTCACCTTCTGGGACCTCGATCGCGAGTTCGTCACGGACGGCTTCGGCGGCAAGCGCCAGCTCAAGCTGCGCGACATCCTCGGGATCCTCCGCGACTCGTACTGCCGCACCGTCGGCGTCGAGTACATGCACATCCAGGACCCGGAGCAGCGCGCCTGGATGCAGCAGAAGCTCGAGCGCGGCTACGAGAAGCCGGGCCACGACGAGCAGCTGCGCATCCTGGGCAAGCTCAACGAGGCCGAGGCCTTCGAGACCTTCCTGCAGACCAAGTACGTGGGCCAGAAGCGCTTCTCGCTCGAGGGCGGGGAGTCGCTCATCGCGCTGCTCGACGCCGTCCTGCAGGGCGCGGCCGACGAGCACCTCGACGAGGTCGCGATCGGCATGGCCCACCGCGGCCGCCTGAACGTGCTGACCAACATCGCCGGCAAGACCTACGGCCAGATCTTCCGCGAGTTCGAGGGCACCCAGGACCCGCGCACGGTCCAGGGGTCCGGAGACGTGAAGTACCACCTCGGCACCGAGGGCACCTTCCGCGGCGCGGCGGGCGAGGAGATCCCGGTCTACCTGGCGGCGAACCCCTCGCACCTCGAGGCCGTGAACGGCGTGCTCGAGGGCATCGTCCGCGCCAAGCAGGACCGCAAGCCCATCGGCAGCTTCACCACGCTGCCGATCCTCGTGCACGGCGACGCCGCGATGGCGGGCCAGGGCGTGGTGGTCGAGACCCTGCAGATGTCGCAGCTGCGCGCGTACCGCACCGGCGGCACGATCCACATCAACATCAACAACCAGGTCGGGTTCACGACTCCCCCTCACGAGGCCCGCACCTCGATCTACTCGACCGACGGCGCGAAGACGATCCAGGCGCCGATCTTCCACGTGAACGGCGACGACCCCGAGGCGGTCGTCCATGTCGGGCAGCTCGCGTTCGAGTACCGCCAGCGGTTCCACCGCGACGTGGTCATCGACCTGATCTGCTACCGCCGGCGCGGGCACAACGAGGGCGACGACCCCTCGATGACCCAGCCGCTGATGTACAGCCTGATCGAGGCCAAGCGCTCGGTCCGCAAGCTGTACACCGAGGCGCTCGTCGGCCGCGGCGACATCACCGAGGAGGAGTACGACCGCGCCCACCAGGACTTCCAGGATCGCCTGGAGCGCGCGTTCGCCGAGACCCACGCCGCGCAGACCGGCGCGATCCCCGTGATCACCGCCGACGGCGACTCCGTGGCCGACCTCGAGCTGCCCGACGCGCAGCAGGGCGAGGACTACCCGGGCGAGCCCGAGGTCACCGGCGTGAAGACCGAGGTCGTCACCCGCATCGGCGACGCGTTCACGACGCCCCCTGAGGGCTTCACCGTGCACCCCAAGCTCCAGCAGCTGCTGGCGAAGCGCCAGGAGATGAGCCGCTCCGGCTCCATCGACTGGGCCTTCGGCGAGCTGCTCGCGCTCGGCTCGCTGCTGCTCGAGGACACCCCGGTGCGCCTCGTCGGCCAGGACACGCGCCGCGGGACCTTCGTCCAGCGCCACGCTGTCCTCCACGACCGCGAGAACGGCCAGGAGTGGCTGCCGCTGATGAACCTGTCCGACCAGCAGGCCCGGCTCTGGATCTACGACTCGCTGCTCTCGGAGTACGCGGCGATGGCGTTCGAGTACGGCTACTCGGTGGAGCGGCCCGACTCGCTCGTGCTGTGGGAGGCGCAGTTCGGCGACTTCGCGAACGGCGCCCAGATCGTGATCGACGAGTTCATCTCCTCGGCCGAGCAGAAGTGGGGCCAGCGCTCGTCGCTCGTGCTCCTGCTTCCGCACGGCTACGAGGGCCAGGGCCCCGACCACTCGTCGGCCCGGATCGAGCGCTACCTGCAGATGTGCGCGGAGCGGAACATGACCGTCGCGCGCCCGTCGACGCCGGCGTCCTACTTCCACCTGCTGCGCCGCCAGGCCTACTCCCGGCCCCGCCGCCCGCTGATCGTCTTCACCCCGAAGGCGATGCTGCGCCTGCGCGGAGCCTCGAGCCCGGTCGAGGACTTCACCTCGGGCCGCTTCCAGCCGGTGATCGACGACGCGCGGATCCACGACGCCTCCGCCGTGAAGCGCGTCCTGCTCCACGCCGGCAAGGTCCACTACGACCTCAAGGCGGAGCTCGAGAAGAAGCCCGACGACGGCATCGCGCTGGTCCGGGTCGAGCAGTACTACCCGGCGCCGATCGAGGAGCTGCGCGGCATCGCCGAGCGCTACCCGGACGCGGAGCTCGTCTGGGTGCAGGACGAGCCCGAGAACCAGGGCGCCTGGCCGTTCATGGCCCTCGAGGTCGCTCCGAAGCTGGGCCGGTCCATGCGCGTGGTCTCGCGCCCGTCCGCGGCCTCCCCCGCGGCCGGCTCGGCCAAGCGGCACGCCTCCGAGCAGGCCGACCTGCTGTCACGGGCGCTCACCCGCTGACCCGCGGTCCGCACGACGCGGTCGGGCCCGTCGGAACCTCGTGTTCCGGCGGGCCCGTCGCGTTGCGGGCGGACCGTGCCTGACCGCAGGCCCGCAGAGACCGGCAGAAGCGCTCGCGACATGCGGGTGCCGCGGCGACCGGAGGCCGCCGGACACGACGGAGCCCCGGCCCCTCGAGGGCCCGCGGTGCGCGGGAGGTCTCGAACGGCCGGGGCTCCCCGGGTCGTGCTGCGCCTAGAGGCGGGCGGGCGCCTGGGAGTGCGCGGCGTGCTCGTCGCGGAGCATGCCGAGCACCTGGGCGCGGAGGTCCTCCGGCGCCGTCTCCTTGCACGCACGCTGCACGGCGACCGTCAGAACCACGCCGACCTTCGCCTCGTCGGCGCAGTCGACGCATCCCGCCATGTGCTCGCGGATGTCGGCGGCGTCCTCCTTGCACAGCTCGTTGTGGAGGTACTCCTCGAGCTCGGCCTTCGCCTTCGTGCAGCCGCTGTCGGTCATTTCGTGCTCCCGGAAGTGAATGCGGCGCGGAATCCGCGCTCGCGTGCGTAGTCGGTGAGTCGTTCGCGCAGCATGCGCCGGCCGCGGTGCAGCCGGCTCATGACGGTCCCGACGGGGGTCTTCATGATGTCCGCGATCTCCTGGTAGGAGAAGCCTTCGACATCGGCGAAGTAGACGGCGAGCCGGAAGTCCTCCGGGATCGCCTGGAGCGCCTCCTTCACCGCGGTGTCGGGGAGGTGGTCGATCGCCTCCGCCTCGGCCGAGCGGCTGGAGGTGGCCGTGGTCGACTCGGCGCCGCCCAGCTGCCAGTCCTCGAGCTCGTCGATCGCGCTCTGGTAGGGCTCGCGCTGCTTCTTGCGGTACGAGTTGATGAACGTGTTCGTGAGGATGCGGTAGAGCCAGGCCTTCAGGTTGGTGCCCTGCTCGAACTGGCGGAACGCGCCGAACGCCTTCGCGAACGTCTCCTGTACGAGGTCCTGCGCGTCGGAGGGGTTCTTCGTCATCCGCAGACCGGCCGCGTAGAGCTGGTCGATGAAGGGCAGCGCCTGCTGCTCGAAGAGGGAGCGGAGATCGACGGGAGCCTCGACCGGGGCGTCGTCCAGCGACTCCTCGACGGTCTCCACGATCGTCTGCTCCGCGTCGGCGGGCTCGGGAGCCTCGTCGGCGGGGGTGGTGCGGGGTTCGTCGTCGCGAGTCATCACGAGCGATTCTAGAGCGGCGGCGCGGCGGACGACCGGGGTTGCGGCGCGAGGGCGCCTCCGGGCGACGGGCCTGCTGCTCCGGAGGACCGGGGGTGGTGCCGTCATGCTCCGCCTCCGTCACGCTCCTGACGACGCCCTGCGCGCCGACTATTCTGACAACCGATGGTCTTCTCGCGTTATTCCGCCCCCGAGTTCGATGCGTACGGCGACGCCCGTGCGCTCCCCGGCGACGATGCCTGGCCCGCACCCCTCGCGGCCGGCGCTCTCGACGCCGAGGTCGGCCTGCCCGGCTCCAAGTCGCTGACCAACCGGGAGCTGGTGCTCGCTGCTCTGGCCGACGGGCCCTCCACGCTGCGGGCGCCGCTGCACTCCCGCGACAGCGCCCTGATGGTCGAGGCGCTGCGCTCGCTCGGCACCACGATCCGGGAGTCCGGCTCGACCGGCGGCTTCGGCGCCGACCTGGTCGTGGAGCCCGCGGAGGAGCTGCTCGGCTCGACGACGATCGACTGCGGGCTCGCGGGCACCGTGATGCGCTTCGTCCCGCCGCTGGCCGGCCTCGCGCTCGGCCCCACCACCTTCGACGGCGACGCGTACGCGGCGAAGCGGCCGATGGGGGCGACGATCGCCTCCCTCCGCGCGCTCGGCGTCGACGTCGCCGACGACGGCCGCGGCGCGCTCCCCTTCACCGTCCACGGGTCCGGGGCCGTCCGGGGCGGCGACGTCGTCGTCGACGCCTCGCGGTCGAGCCAGTTCGTCTCGGCGCTCCTGCTGGCCGGCGCCCGCTTCGAGGAGGGACTGCACCTGCGCCACGAGGGCAGCGCCGTCCCCTCCCGGCCCCACATCGACATGACCGTCGCCGCGCTGGCGGCACGGGGCGTCGAGGTCGGCACGCCCGCCGACGGCGAGTGGACCGTCGCGCCGCAGCCCATCGCCGGCGCCGACGTGCTGATCGAGCCCGACCTCTCGAACGCCGCGCCGTTCCTCGCTGCGGCCCTCGTCACGGGCGGCCGCGTCCGGCTTCGCCACTGGCCGGCCGTCACCACGCAGGTCGGGGCGCACCTCGAGCGGATCCTGCCGCTGTTCGGCGCCCGCGTCGAGCGCGACGGCGAGGACCTCGTGGTCACCGGCGGCGACGAGATCCTGGGCGTGGACCTCGACCTGTCGGAGGGAGGCGAGCTCGCCCCCGCCCTCGCCGCCCTCGCCGCGCTGGCCTCCACTCCCAGCACCCTGACCGGGATCGGCCACATCCGCCACCACGAGACGGACCGCCTCGCCGCCCTCGCCGCCGAGATCACCGGTCTCGGCGGCCGGGTCACGGAGCTCGAGGACGGTCTGCGCATCGAGCCCGCCGAGCTCCACGGCGGCCGCTGGCGCACCTACTCCGACCACCGCATGGCCCACGCCGGCGCTCTGATCGGCCTCGTGGTCCCCGGCGTGGTGATCGAGGACGTCGCGACGACAGCGAAGACCCTCCCGCAGTTCCCGGAGCTGTGGACGACCCTCGCCGGATCGGTCTGACCCGTGTCGTGGTGGACGGACAGCGGCCTCGACGCCGACGGTGCTCTCGACGACTTCGACGGGTACGACGAGTCGGACGCGCGGGTTCGCCCGAACCCGAAGGGCACGAAGCCCCGGACCAAGAACAGGCCCGCCTACGAGGACGCCGAGATCGCGATGGTGCTCGGCGTCGACCGGGGTCGCTACACGGTGATGATCGGCGACGGGACGCCCGAGGAGCACGAGTTCACGGCGGCCCGGGCCCGCGAGCTGCGGCGCCAGGCGATCGTGGCCGGCGACCGCGTCGACGTGGTCGGGGACTCCAGCGGCGACGAGGGGACGCTCGCCCGCATCGTCCGCATCCGCGAGCGGTCGACCCTCCTCCGCCGCAGCGCCGACGACACCGACGCGATCGAGCGCGTGATCGTCGCCAACGCCGACCAGATGCTCTGCGTGGTGGCCGCCGCCGACCCCGAGCCCCGGACCCGGCTGGTCGACCGCTACCTGGTCGCCGCCTTCGACGCCGGGATCACTCCGATGCTCTGCATCACCAAGACCGACCTCGCGGACCCGGCCCCGTTCCTCCGCAACTTCGAGGGGCTCGACCTCCGCGTGTTCCTCTCGAGCCAGGACGAGCCGCCGGTCGACGAGATCGCCGACGCCCTCCTCGGCCACGAGACCGTGGTCGTCGGGCACTCCGGAGTCGGCAAGTCCACCCTCGTGAACAAGCTCGTCCCGGACGCGCACCGGGCCATCGGGCGCGTGAACACCGTGACGGGCCGCGGTCGGCACACCTCGTCCTCCACCGTCTCGCTCCGCGTGGAGCGCGGCGACCGGCACGGCTGGGTCATCGACACCCCCGGCGTCCGCTCGTTCGGACTCGGCCACGTGAACACCGACAACATCCTCGGAGCGTTCACGACCCTCGCCGTGATCGCCCGGGACTGCCCGCGCGGCTGCACGCACCTGCCCGACTCCCCCGACTGCGCCATCATCGAGGCGGTCGAGGGCGGACTGCTGGGCGCCAGCGGACCGGAGCGCCTCGACTCGCTCCAGCGCCTCCTGACCACCTTCGCCACGACCGACGGAAGCAGACGATGACCGACCTCTCCCCCCTCCCCGCCGAGGCGCGCCTCGCCGCCGGCGACTCCGCTCCGGAGTTCACGCTGCCGAACCAGGACGGCGAGCCCGTCTCGCTCGCGGACTACCGCGGACGGCGCGTCATTCTGTTCTTCTACCCCGAGGCCGACACCCCCGGCTGCACCACGGAGGCCTGCGACTTCCGCGACAACGCGGCGTCCCTCCGCGACTCCGGCTACGAGGTCCTCGGGATCTCGCGGGACGCCCCGGAGGCGCTGCGCCGCTGGGCCGACGCCCAGGGCATCGCGTACCCGCTGCTGAGCGACCCCGACATGACCGTGCACCGCGCGTACGCGGTGTGGGGCGAGAAGAGCCTCTACGGCAAGACCGTCGTCGGCGTGCTGCGCTCGACGTTCGTCGTCGGAGCCGAGGGAGCGCTCGAGTTCGCGCAGTACGGCGTCCGGGCGACCGGGCACGTGCAGGCGCTCCGCAAGAAGCTGAAGCTCGTCTGACCCCGGGGCGCGCGGTGCAGGTCATCGTGCGCCACCGGCTCTCGGGGTTCCGCTCATCTGCGAGCATCTCTCATGTCGACGTGAGCGGCACCGTCCGGTGCCCCGTCGGGACGAGGGGTGGTCAGGGTGCGCTCGAATGCTCGCAGGACGACGGCCGCAGCGGCGATCGCGGTCGTGGCAGCTGTACTGGCGGGCTGCACGCCACCGGAGCCGGCGCTCACCGCCGCCAGGGTGCTGCAGGCGGTGTCCGTCGCCGTCTCGTCCGACGGGGGTGTCCGTGCGATCGAGGGGACGGCCCTCGCCGTCGGCGACGACCCGTCCGACACCTCGGCGACCACCACCGTCTACGATCCCCCCGAGGTCGCCGCCGACCTGCCGGTCCGTGTCCGGCCCTCGTGGCGCACCGCCGACGCCTCGGGCACCGATCCGGCCGACCTCGCCGGGCGCTCGGGTCGGATCGAGATCTCGCTCGCGGTGGAGAACCTGACGGTCCGGCCCGAGGAGGTCGCGTTCGACGCGGCCGGTCGTGCAGCCCGCCGCAGTGCACTCGTCGGCGCTCCGCTGACGATCGCAGCCTCCGCGGTCCTGCCGGGCGTCTCGCCGAGTCGCGTCGTCACCGAGAGCGAGTCGGGTGCCGTCACCAACGGCGTGCTCAGCCGTGACGAGCACGGAGACGCCGTCGTGCAGTGGGCCGCTCTCCTCGCTCCCCCGGGCGGTGGCGCGACGGCGACGCTGACCCTCGTCGCCGACGTCGCCGACTTCGCCGTCCCCGCCTTCGACCTGGCGGTCCAGCCCGGCCTGAGCACCGACCCGACCACCGAGGGGGCGCTGGGCGCCGCGTTCGACTCCTCCGACGCCTCGCCGCTCGCCCTCGAGCGCCGCACGATCGAGGTCGTCACCGCGGTGGACGACCTGCTGACGCAGGCCGGCACCACCGTCGCCGAGGTGCGGGCCTCGCTCGACGCGACCTCCGAGACTCTCGGTGTCCGCACGGCCGAGGAGCTGCGGGCCGGCGCCGCCTCGACGGCGGCCTCGATGCAGAGCCTCTCCGGGCAGCTCGGCGCGCTCCGGGCGCAGCTGTCGTCGACGGTCTCGGGCACCGAGTCCGGCCTGCTGGCGCAGCTGTCCGAGGCGATCGACGCGGTGGACGCCCTGCTGGGCGACACATCGGCCGCGGTGCCGCCGCCGACGGTCTCGGGCAGCGGATGCGGACTCGCCGTCGACGGCGGCCGCACCGGCTCGATCCACTCGGAGCTGCTACGGCTCACGGCCGAGCTCGACGCGTACGGGACCGCGGCCGAGTCCTGCCGCGACGAGGTCGTCGCGGCTCTCCGTGCTGCCGCGGGGCCGGCACAGCCCTCCGCCGAGACCTGCACGGCACCCTCGATGACATGCTCCCTCGCCGCCTCCGCAGCCGCCGTCGACACCGTGCTGCTCGGGATGCTCGATCGCGGGCAGGACCTCGTCGACTCCCTGCAGCCGGAGCTGATGGACGGCGTGCAGGCCGGGTTCGCCGCCCTCGCGAGCAGGGTGGACGCCGCGTCGGCCTCGGTGGACACCCTGGCCGACCCGGAGGGATCCGTCACCCGGGCGCTCGCCGCCCTGTCGGCGACGCTGGACGAGCTCGACGCGGACACCGCGGGCCTGGAGACGACGGTCGCCTCGGTCGGCGCCGCCGCCACGACCGCCCTGGACGAGCTCGGCACGCCGACCAGCACGGGGTCGCTGTCGGCGCAGAACCAGGAGCTGGCCGATCGGCTCTGCGAGCTGTCGCCGGCGACACAGTCCCCTGCTGCCGCACCCACGCCGACCGGGCGCCCGACGCGCGCACCCGTGGAGGTGACCCGGGGCTCCGTCGAGGAGCTCCGCGCCTACCTGACCGCGACGCCCTGCTCCGGCGCGGGCCGCCTCGACGCTCCCGACGGCTATCCGGCCCCCCTGGCCGACCGGCTGAGCGACCAGGTCCACGCGTGGACCGCCGTCGCCTCCACCGTCGGCAGCACCGGCGCGAGTGCCGACCTCGCCGCCCTGCGCGCCGCGCTCGCCACGGTCCGCAGCGGCATGGCCGAGGCCGGCGCGACGGCCGGCTCGGACGACGCACGCCTCACCGGCCTGCTCGCCTCCCTCCGCACCGGCGTCGACGCGCTGACCGCTCAGCGCGACGCCCTCGGCACCCGCATCGACGCTCTCGGCGCCCAGCAGGACGCTCTCGCACCGGCGATCCAGAAGGCGTTCGCCGAGACGGACACGGCCGCCGCCTCCGCGGTAACCGCACTCCTCGACGAGCAGGTGCGGCGGATCTCGACGCGCTCCGGCGCCGACGCCGACGCGGTCGTCGCGATGTTCGACCGGTCGGTCTCGAGCCTGCGCACGGCCTCCTCCGGCATCCGCTCCGACGGTGCAGCGACGGTGGACGCCGGGCACCGGGCTCTCCGCACCGCGGAGGCCCGGATTGGCGGGGCCGTCTCCGAGCGGACGCGCGCCTCCCTGGCCGGCATCGCGACGACGATCGACGCCTCGACCCGCGACACCGACGCGGCCGCCGCGCTCCTCGCCGCCGATCTGCACAAGGTGCTCCTGGACCTCGGCGACCGGACGGTCGGCGGCTCCGGCCTGCTCGGATCGATGACCACGAGTGCCGCGAAGGTCGGCACCGCCGACGTGCAGCTCGCCCTCGCCTCGCAGAGCGCACGGGGCTACGCCGCGGTGCGATCCGAGGACGTCTCGGGCATCCTGCTGGCGCAGGCCCAGGAGCGGGCCTCCCTCCGCGCCGGGGATGAGCTTCCCGCGTTCCACCTCGACCTGCCCGAGGGCACGCGGACCCGGACGGTCTACTCCTTCCGGATCGGGGACGAGCGATGACCCGCCTGGGCAGGCGCGCGGCGCAGCACCCCCGCACCGCCCGACGGAGCCCGATGCTGATCGGCGGCGCCGTCGCCCTCCTCGGCGTCAGCGGTGCCCTCGTCTCCCTCCTGCCCCCGCAGTCCGCCCCGATGACGGAGGTCGCCGCTCTCCCGGTCGGCTTCTCGTGCGCCCGGGTGCCCGAGCAGCTGACGCTCGGGGTGGTGGTCTCGCTCAGCTCGGCTCCGGGCGAGGGCGCGGAGTGGAAGGACGCGGCGAACGGTGCCGTCGTCGCAGCGCACCGGTCAGCGATGGGCGACTGCGAGATCGGTCTCGTCGCCGTCGACGACCACGGGACGCCCGAGGGTGCCCGCGCCGCCGTCGAGGAGCTGACGGGCCAGGGCGTGTCCGGCCTCGTCCTCGCGACCTACGGCATGCACACCGCTGCGGCCGTGGACGCCGCTCGGGCAGCGGGGACAGCGGCCGTCCTCCCGTACGGAGGCGACCCCGCCCTGCCCGGCGACGGCGTCTGGTCCCTCGGACCCGACACCGCCTCGACCGACGCGGCACTCGTGGAGGAGGCCGGCGGCGGCGCCCGGGTACTCCTCGTCGACACCGGTGGAGGCACCCCGACCGGTCTCTCGCCCGCCGCGACGGTGACCGCCGATCCCGGCGCCACCGCGGACGTGATCATCACCGCCGCCCGCCCGCACCTCGAGGGCGAGCTGGCGGTCGAGCGCGTCGTCGTGTCCGGCCCCGCCGCGGCGCAGGCGACGGCGGTCGCCGCTCTGCAGGCGGCGGGGGCGTCCGTCCCGATCCTGCTCACGCCCGACGCGCTGAGCCCCGCCTTCGCTCCCGCCCTGGCCGCGGCCGGAGGCACCCTCTCGGGAGATCTGACGACGATCGGCACGGATTCCGGCGACGCGGTCGCCCTCCGCGGCGACGAGCGCGGACGCGCGGCCTCCGCGTTCCTGGGGGCCGTGCGGATGACCGCCGACGATGCCGCGCGGGCGACCCTCCTCGGCGACCGTTCGTTCCGCGATCTCGCCGCGGTCGCGGACGCCCCCAGCCACGACGCCGTCGTGGCGCTCGTGCGAGCCGCGGCCGTCGCAGGCAGCAGGGAACCCTCGGCGGTCGCCGCCGCACTCCGGGGATCCACGATCGGACCGACGGACGGGCTCGCCGGTCCGCCGCTCGACTTCGGCGCCGCGCACGCTCTGGACGCCCCGGCACTCCCCCTCCACACCTCGCCGCAGCGCCTCGGCCTGCGGCCCGCCGACCCGCCGCTGCTCTGGTTCGCCGGACAGCCCCGACCGTGAGCCCCCGGTGCGACTCCTCCTCGATCTCGACGGCACCCGCTCCGACATCGACCTCGGCCGCCACCGCGACTCCGCGACACTCGGCGAGCTGATCGCCACCGCCACCGGGCACCGCCTCCCGCCCGGGACGGCCCTCGCCGTCGACACCGCCCTGCATCCTGTGGAGACCCGGCTGGCCGATCTGCTGCTGCTCGAGGGAACGCGGATCGCCCGCTCCCCCCTGCCCCGACCTGCCGCGGCCCGCGGGTGGACGGCCGTGCTGTCGGGCGGTCTCGGCGCGGGAGCCGTGGTCGAGATCCCGCGGGGCCGTGCGCTGATCGTGGGCCGCTCCCCGCACGCCGACGTCGTCCTCGACACGGCGAGCGCCTCCTGGGAGCACTTCTCGGTGACCCGCGAGGGCGACGGCCTGCGGGTGCGCGACGCCGACAGCACCAACGGCACTCTGGTCGACGGCGTCTCCGCGACCGGGGACGGGGTCCTCGTCTCCGACGCCGTGGTCGTGATCGCCGGTGGGGCGGCTCTCCGACTGCGCCCCGCGCCTCCCGAGCTCCTCGCGCCCGAGCCGGGGAGCACGGACAACGTCACCGCGACGGCGACCGTGCCCTTCAACCGGCCGCCGCGACCGGGACGTCCGGCGGCCGGCGAGGCGGTCGTCCCGCCGGCCCGCCTCGAGATCGCCTCCGCCACGACCTTCAGCGTGATCACCGTCGCCGCGCCGCTCGTCCTCGCCTTCGCGATGGTCCTCATCATGGGCGATACGCGCTACGCCCTCTTCGCCGCGCTCAGCCCCGTGGCCGGGGTGGGCCTGTGGTTCGAGCAGCGGCACCGGCACGCCCGAGCGACCCGGTCCGAGGAGCAGCGCTACGGCGAGGCGCTGCAGACGCTCCGCGACGACATCGCCCGTTCCGCGCGTGTCGAACGGGCCCGCCTCGAGGAGGACGCGCCCGACCCGGCGACGACGATCCGCCGGGCGGCGCTGCCCGCCACGTCGCTGTGGCAGCGGCGCGCGACCTCCGCCGATGTGCTCCGCCTGCACATCGGCGTCGGCGACGTCCCGTGGTCTCCCCCGCTCGATCAGCGCGGAGTGCCGCGGCTCGAGGAGGAGGTGCGCGCGATCCTCGCGGTGAGCGTCGTCCCGAGCGCGCCCGTGTCCATCGATCTCGCGGACTCGGGCGTCGTCGGGATCGTCGGCGACCGCGAGGGCGGCCTCGCTCTGGCGAGGAGCCTGCTCTGCCAGGCGGCGGTCCACTGCGGTCCGGCCGACCTGGCGATCGGGGTGTTCTGCGACCGGCGACGCGACTCCGACTGGAGCTGGGCCTCCTGGCTCCCCCACACGCGTCTGCCCGGGGGCGGACGCCGACTCTCCGACCGGCGCGACCGCAGCTCCGAGCTCCTCCGCGCCCTCCGCGAGGAGGACTCGCCGCGCATGCTCCTGGTGCTCGACTCCGACGTGCTGACCGAGGGACGCGCCGCTCCGGCGCGCGAGCTCCTCGGACTCGGCCGCGGCGAGCGCGAGACGGCGATCCGGATCTCCGGCCTCGTGCTCGCGGCGTCGGAGGAGCAGCTCCCAGCCTCCTGCACGGTCGTCGTCCGGGTCGGAGCTGACGCCTCAGCGGTCCTCTCCCGGCCCGACGAGCGGATCACCGTCGAGGACGTGGTGCTCGCCGGTCTCGCCTCCTCCACGGCCGAGCGCTGTGCGCGCGACCTGGCGCGCTTCGAGGACCCGGAGCTCGTCACCGCGGGGGCGGCTCTCCCCGCGCTCGTGCGGCTGCCGCCGCTCCTGGGCGCCGATCGTCCGACCGCCGCGGACGTCCGGGGGTGGTGGTCGAGCGCCCGGGGCGTGCGCGCGCCCGTCGGCTCGTCCGAGCACGGTCCGCTCGTGCTCGATCTCGTCGCCGACGGCCCGCACGGCCTGGTCGGCGGCACCACGGGCTCGGGCAAGAGCGAGTTCCTGCGCTCCTTCGTGGCCGGCCTCGCGGCCTGGAACGATCCGACGCGCCTCACCTTCGTGCTCATCGACTTCAAGGGGGGTGCAGCGTTCGCGTCCTGCGAGCGGCTCCCGCACACGATCGGCACCATCAGCAACCTCGACGCCCAGCTCGCCGACCGCGCGCTGCGCTCGCTCGAGGCCGAGATGCGGCGTCGTCAGCGGCTCTTCGCCGCCGCCGGCGAGGGTGTCGACGACCTCGACGCGTACTGGGCCACCTCGCCGCCGGAGCCGATGCCGCGGCTCCTGCTCGTCGTCGACGAGTTCGCCGTTCTCGCGAAGGAGCATCCCGACGTCCTGACGTCCCTCGTGAGCGTCGCCGCGGTCGGCCGGACGCTCGGCGTGCACATGATCCTCGCCACCCAGCGTCCGGCCGGAGTGGTGAACGACGACATCCTCGCCAACACCAACCTCCGCGTCGCCCTCCGGGTGCAGAGCCGGGACGACTCCGCCGACGTGATCGGAGTCGCGAGCGCGGCCGGGATCTCCCGCTCCCAGACCGGCCGGGCGTATGTGAAGCGTGGCCAGAACGACATCTCGCCCGTCCAGACGGCGCTGGTCACCGGTCGAGCGGAGGCGGCGGCCGTCGAGGCGATCGAGGTCCGCCCGGTCGGACCCACGGGCGTCCCCGTCGAGGGCCCCTCCCCTGTCGCCGCCGACGAGACGGCCCCGACCGATCTCGACCTCCTGATCGACGCGGTGGTCGAGGCGGACGCCGCTTCAGGCTTCGGCCCTCCCCGCCCGATCTGGCCGGAGCCGCTCGAGGACACCGTGGCCCTCAGCGGGTTCGGCGCGGAGGAGTCCGACCTCGGTCGCGTCGTCGGCGACGTCCTGCACGTCGCACTCTCGGACGACCCCGACCGGCAGCGCCGGACGCCGACCGGCTGGGATCTGGGCGAGGGGAACCTGCTCCTCATCGGCATCCCCGGCAGCGGCACCAGCACGGTGCTCGCGTCGATCGCACTGACGGCCGCCCGCCACTTCCCTCCGGACGAGCTCGACCTCTACGTCCTCGATGCCGGTTCCCGCGACTCCGCCCCGCTCGCGCGACTCCCGCACACCGTCTCCTACGCCGGAGCAGGTGGCGGATCCCACGAGAAGCAGACCCGGTTCCTCCGTCACCTGGGCGACGAGGTGCGCCGGCGCCGAGCATCGCCCGGGGGCCACCGGCGTGCGCTGGTGCTCATCGACGGACTCGCGACTCTGAAGGACGAGTTCCAGGACTGGGAGGGCCTGGCTCTGATGGAGGCGTTCACCCGCGCCTACGCCGACGGACCGGAGCTCGGCCTGCACTTCGCGGTGACGAGCACCCGGGCGAGGGCGATCCCCTCGGTGATGGAGGAGGTCACGACGCAGAAGTGGCTGTTCCGCCTCGCCGACCCGCAGGACTACGCCGCCGCCGGGGTGAAGCCGGTGCAGGCGCCGGCAGCGGTGCCGGGGCGCTGCGTTCTCACCTCGTCGCTCCTGCAGACGCAGGTCGCGACTCCGAGGGCCGGTCTCGACGACGCGATCGCCGAGCTCGCGGCCGCCTGGCCGGATGCGCGCGGCAGGACGAGCACGGTCGGCACGCTTCCCGACAGGGTCGCCGTGAGCGCGCTCGGGATCGAGGCCCGCTTCGATCGCGAGCCGTGGCTGCTCCCGATCGGCCTCGGCGAGTCGGACCTCGCCCCGCTGGCGTTCCAGGTCTTCGAGGGCGAGCACGTCGTCATCGCCGGACCCGCCCGATCGGGCAAGTCGACCGTGCTGCTCGCCCTGGCCGAGGCGGCGCGGGCCGCCGGCTCGGTCGCCGTCTGGGGAGTGTGCGATCGACGCTCCCCGCTGAGGCGCGCCGACCTCGACCGACTCGCTGTGGGCGCGGAGGAGCTCCGCACCCTCCTCGCGTCGCTGTCGACGGAGGAGGGCCCCGTGCTGCTCCTCCTCGACGACGCCGAGCGCTGGGACGACACCGACCAGGCGCTGATGAGGCTGGTCTCGTCGGGTCGCCCGGGACTCTGCGTCGTGCTGGCCGGCCGGTCGAGCGAGCTCCGCAGCCATTTCGGGAACTGGACGAAGAAGGCGGCGGCCTCCCGCTCCGTGCTGCTGCTCCAGCCCGACGTCGACAACGACGGCACTCTCCTCGGCGCGCAGATCCCGCGGCGCTTCCCCGTCCCGCCCACGGTGGGCCGGGGCTTCGTCAGCCTCGACGGCGAGATCCACTTCGTGCAGTCGGTCTCGCCGACGCCGGCGGACGGCGGCTGATCAGCGCCCTCGGGCGGGTGATCGCGCCTCCGCCACCGAGTCGATCGGCGCGTCCTCCTCGAGAGCGCTCCGATCACTCCGAGACGCACCGATGGAGGTGCGCGGAGGAAGGAGCGAGGAGACGACGAGCACGTCCCGCCCCCGCTCGCCGGAGCACGCAGGGGCGGGACGGCCGGTCAGCTCCCTCCGCCGGCGGCGAAGATGTTCTGCGAGATCGTCGCCAGCTGGCCGCGCAGCTCCTCGAGCTCCTGCTTGGCCTTCTCGAGGGCCGACTTCGTCTCCGGCCAGGTCGACGAGCGGAACTGCGAGGCCAGCGGACCGTCCCAGACGTTCGGATCGGACAGTGTCCGCCCCTGTGCGTCGAGCCGGCTGATCTGATCGGCGAGGCCGCCGTTGACGATCGACTGGATCTGCTGGATCGCGGACTTCGCCTCGTCGGTCGAGAGAACACGTGACATGGATCACACCTTTCTACCCCTGCGGACGGGACCGTCCCGACCGCTCCCCACTCCACCAACGTTTCATGAGGATGTCTCGTCATGGTAGAAGGCAAGACAGCACAGACGGCTCGCGTGGCGTCGACGGCTCGACACTGGCGCGGGAGGTCGACTCACTCGCGAGTGGTGATCGCGAAGGGACTGCTCGAGAGGTCCGAGAACGCGCCCACGCGGGCGCGCAGCTCGCAGGACGGAGTCACCGTGAGGGCGGTCACCGTCAGCCCGTCGGACGACACGGCGACCGCGCCGCTGCAGCCGTCGCTGAAGCGAACGCCCTCCACTCCGCCCGCGGTCGCCTCGAGCATGCTGCTCGCCGGCGCGGACGACGGCGTCGCGAGCAGGGGGTTCACGGGGTCGGCCCCGCTCGGCCAGACCGGCACCAGCGTCACCGGCAGCGGGGTCCGGCCGACCGTCCGCGCGGGAGTCTCGATCCGCACATCCCGCAGCCGCTGCACGGGATACGCCGTCCCGGTGACCGCAGGGTCGGCCACGGCCTGTGCCGTCGCAGACGCTGCCGCCGCCAGCCACCCGTCCAGGGCGCTCTGCTCGGCCACCGCGATCGGCACGGTCGCCGTGACGTCGACGATCCCCTGCGCCGGGACGTGCAGGTCCGTCAGGCTCCAACCGCAGCCGACCCCGACTCCGGTGACGCTCGGCCGGTTGCGCACCGCCGTCACTCCGGACCAGCTGGCCGCGGGGCACGCCGCCGCGGCGTCCGGGCCCGGCAGCACCTCGAGGAAGGACCCCGAGAGGGGCGCGCTCTGGGCGGAGTAGGAGATCTCGACGACCACGGCCCGTCGCTCCGCGTCCCAGGTGGCCGATCGCGTCACTCCGAGGCCCGTCGGCAGCGGCCGGTCCTGCTGCCGGGCCGACAGGTCGGCATCCGGCGCCGAGGCCCGTGCTCCGCCGCCGCGCGGCTGGACGGCGAGGAGCACCGCCCCGATGAGCAGGACGCCGGCGCCGAGGGCGGCGAGGATCATCCGCAGACGTCCGCCGCGCCCCCGCCGAGCTGGAGCCTCGAACGGCCGTTCCGCCAGGCGCAGCTCCCGGCGCGGCACCGGGCGGAGCACGGTCGCCTGCGATGACGGGCCGAGCTCGGGAGCGGGCCCCTCCTCCACCGGCTCCGACGACATCTCCACCGCCATCCCGCGGAGGACCGTGCCCGGGCGCTCGGCCTCCTCGAACTCTGCCACGCCCGCCGCGAGCGGCAGCGCCGGCAGCCCGGCCAGTGCCGGGGAGAGGCGTCGCAGGATCCCCGCCGCCTCCGCAGCCGTCGGCCGCGACGCCGGATCCTTCGCGAGCATCCGGTCCAGGAGCGACGCGAGCCGCGGCGGCAGCTCCAGCGGCGGCGGGAGCATCGCGACGTGCCGGTAGGCGACCGCGACGTCGGCGCCGGGGCCCGCGAACGGGGTCCGGCCGCACAGCAGCTCGTAGAGCAGGATCCCCGTCGAGTAGACGTCGCTCGGCGGGCCGGCCGCTCCGGTGGCGAGCATCTCGGGCGAGAGGTACTCCGGCGTCCCGATGACGCCCGTCGTCGCGCGCGGCCCCTCGGCGACCACGTGAGCGATGCCGAAGTCGGAGACGCGGACGGCGGAGCCCGCATCGTCCGCACCCTCCGCGAGCAGGACGTTGTCGGGCTTCACGTCCCGGTGGACCGTGCCGATCGCGTGCGCGGCGGCGAGAGCGTCGAGGATCGAGGCCGCCACGGACAGCGCATCGACCGCCGGGAGCGTGCCCTCGTCCCGCAGCAGCTCCCGCAGCGATCCGCCGCCGACGAGCTCCATCACGATCCCGAGCATCTCCCCCTCCACGACGAGGTCGAGCACCTCCACGACGTGCGGGTGTCGCAGACGGGTGAGCACCGACCTCTCACGGACGAACCGCTCGACCAGGCCCGCGTCGTGCACGTGCTCACCGCGGAGGAGCTTCGCCGCGCGGTCCGGCCCCTGCGCGTCGGCGACGCGCCACACCTCGCCCGCGGCGCCCGAGCCGATCCGCTCGAGCAGGCGGTAGCGCGCCCCCAGCGGATCCCCGGCACTCCTCGCCACGCCGCCTCCTTATCCGAGCTTCCGTCATCTTCGAGAGGAAGAATAGCGGAGACCGCTCGGGCGGATCAGCGGTGGCGCATCGGCCTGATCAGAACCCCTCGTTGGCGCGCGGAGCGTAGTCGGCGCCCAGCGCCTCCAGCTCGTCGGCGGTCAGCTCCACGTCCAGCGACGCGACCGCGTCGTCGAGGTGGTGGAGCTTCGTGGCTCCGACGATCGGAGCGGTGACCGCCTCCTGCTGCCGGACCCAGGCGAGCGCCACCTGCGCACGGGGCACGCCGCGCTGCTCGGCGATGCGTGCGACGGTCGCGACGGTCCGCCGGTCGGCCTCCTCCTGCTGGCGGTAGAGGGTGCCGCCGAAGACGTCGGTCTCGGTGCGCGCCGTGGTCTCGTCCCAGTCGCGGGTGAGCCGGCCCCGGGCGAGCGGCGACCACGGGATCACGCCGACTCCCTGGTCGACGCAGAAGGGGTGCAGCTCGCGCTCGTCCTCGCGCTGGATCAGGTTGTACTGGTCCTGCATCGAGACGAACCGCGTCCAGCCGCCCAGATCCGCGGTGTACTGCGCCTTCGCGAACTGCCACGCCCACATGCTCGAGGCGCCGATGTAGCGCGCCCTGCCCGAGCGGACGACGTCGTGGAGCGTCTCCATCGTCTCCTCGATCGGCGTCTCGGGGTCCCAGCGGTGGATCTGGTAGAGGTCGACGTAGTCCGTGCCGAGACGCCGGAGGCTGTCGTCGATCGCGCTGAGGATGTGCCGCCGCGAGAGGCCGCCGCCGTTGGGGCCGGGGCGCATCCGCCCGTGGACCTTCGTGGCGATCACGACCTCCTCGCGGACCGCGAAGTCCGCGAGCGCCCGGCCGACGAACTCCTCGCTCGTGCCGTCGGAGTAGACGTCCGCCGTGTCGAACGTGGTGATCCCCAGGTCCAGCGCCCGCCGGAGGAAGGTCCGCGACTCCTCCTCACCCATGCTCCAGCCGTGGGCCCCGCGGTCGGGAGCGCCGAAGCTCATGCAGCCGAGGACGATCGAGGAGATCTGCAGGCCGCTGGAGCCGAGTCGGGTGGAGTCCATGCGCGTCGCTTCCGTGTCGAGGAGGGGGTCCCTCCAGCGTCGCACCCGCGAGCGGCGGCGCGCCAGCCGTCCGACTACACGGTCGGATCGCGACGAGTGGCGGCGACCACGCTCGGGAGGAACAGCGCGACGACGGCCACCACGGCCGGCGCCAGCAGCGCCCAGCCGATGTCGGGCACGGCGTACTGGCCCTGGAAGGCGCCGAGCGCCACGGCCATCATCACCAGCTGGATCGTCAGCGCCGACGCGCGCATCCAGCCACGCCGTCGCACGGCGCCGAGCGTCGTCGCGGCGGCCCAGCACACGGCGATCAGCGCGAGGACGACGATGGCGATCCCTCCGCCGACCGTGTCGGCCCGGGTCGTCAGCAGCTCGAGCACGAGCCACGCCGCGACCCCGGCGACGGCGAGCGTCTCGAGGGCCAGGACCGCGATCAGCGCCACCAGACCGAGCGGCCGGGAGGCGATCGGGCGGGGTCCGCGGGACCCGTTCGCGTCAGCGGTCACAGGCACATCCCATCCAGGACTCTTGATTCGGGCTCATCCCCGTGACAGGCTAGTCCAGTTCGTTTCACCGCTCACAGGGTCGTGGGTTTCCGCCGATGTGAACATCCGATCCCGCCGCGCCGTCAGGCACGGGGGCGAGCCGGATGACCAGCACTGGAGCCGGGTGGCCGACGCAGTGCTCGCGCATCGCGTCGAGTGCACCGGCAAGAACCGAGCGTTCTCCCGTCCACCACCCCGATCCACCCCGCGCTCCAGCACGGGGCCTCGTGGCGTGCGCCGGTGAGGGCGCGGAGGTCGAGTACTGGTCGGGATCGTCGGCGTGGATCGATCATCCCACCCGAACACTGCGTGGTTCCTCCACGCACGCCTTCACACAAGGAGCACCCGCATGGACTGGCGCGACAAGGCCGCTTGCCTCACCGCAGACCCCGAGCTTTTCTTCCCGGTCGGCAACACCGGCCCGGCCGTAGACCAGATCGAGAAGGCGAAGTCGGTGTGCGCACGCTGCACCGTCACCGAGGTCTGCCTCCAGTACGCCCTCGAGACCGGCCAGGACTCGGGCGTGTGGGGCGGCCTCAGCGAGGACGAGCGTCGCGCCCTGAAGCGCCGCGCCGCCCGCGCACGCCGCGCCTCCTAGGCGCACGAGCCGCTCGGCGGCACGAACGATCCCGACCCCCGTCGCCTCTCGGCAGCGGGGGTCGCGTCGTCTCCGGGCTCAGGAGCGGGCGCGCTCCAGCCACCGCAGCGGCACCTCGATGGTGACCTCGGTGCCGCGCCCGACCAGCGTGTGCCAGTCGATGGTGCCGCCGAGCTCGCCCTGGATGAGCGTGCGCACGATCTGCGTGCCCAGGCCCGATCCGACCTTGCCCTCCGGCAGCCCGACGCCCGTGTCGCGCACCTTCACCGTGAGCTCGTCGTCGCTGCGCGAGGCGACGATCTCCACGTCGCCCTCCCGTCCGGCCAGGCCGTGCTCGACGGCGTTGGTGACCAGCTCGGTCAGGGCGAGCGCGAGCGGAGTCGCGTACTCGCTGGGCAGGTTGCCGAAGCTCCCCGTCAGCTTCGGGTGCACCGTGGTGTTGTGGGTCGAGGCGACCTCGGCGATCAGCAGCAGCACCCGGTCGAAGACCGCGTCGAAGTCGACGTTCTGGTTCAGCCCCTCCGAGAGCGTGTCGTGCACGACCGCGATGGCGGCGACGCGGCGCATCGCCTGCGTGAGCGCCTCCCGGGCGAGGTCGGAGTGGGTGCGCCTGGCCTGGATCCGCAGCAGCGAGGCCACGGTCTGCAGGTTGTTCTTCACGCGGTGGTGGATCTCGCGGATCGTCGCGTCCTTGGTGATGAGCTCCCGCTCCTGGTGGCGCAGCTCCGTCACGTCGCGGCACAGGACGACGGCGCCGACCCGCTCGCCGCGGTCGCGGATCGGGATCGCGCGCAGCGACACCGTCACTCCGCGGGCCTCGATGTCGGTGCGCCACGGCGCCCGGCCGGTCACGACCAGCGGGAGCGACTCGTCGATGACGACCTTCCCCGCGATCAGCTTCGTGGTGACCTCGGCGAGCGACTCCCCCTCGAGCTCGTCGGCGAAGCCGATGCGGTTGAACGCCGAGAGGGCGTTGGGGCTCGCGAACGTGGTGACGCCGTCGACGTCCAGGCGGATCAGTCCGTCGGACGCGCGCGGCGCCCCGCGACGAGGACCGGTCGGCGCGCCCAGGTCCGGGAAGTCGCCCGAGGCGATCATCGAGAAGAGGTCGTTCGCGCAGTCGTTGAACGTCAGCTCCTGCCGGCTCGGCGTGCGCGTCTCGCTGAGGTTGGTGTGGCGCGTGACGACCGCGATGGGGCGGTCCGTCGTGCCGCCGTCGGAGGCCCCCAGGCGGCGCAGGACGGGCACCGCGCGCACGCGGGTGGGCGTCTCCTCGAACCAGTCCGGGGCGGAGGTGTCGACGATCCGCGCGGTCTCGAACGCCTCGACGACCTGGGCGCGCCACTCCGACTTGATCCTCTGCCCGACGAAGTCGCGGTAGAAGAGCGTCGCCGCGCTGCTGGGGCGCGCGTGGGCGACGGCGACGAAGCTGTCGTCGGCCGTGGGCACCCAGAGCACGATGTCGGCGAAGGCCAGGTCGGCGAGCAGCTGCAGGTCGCCGACGAGCAGGTGCAGCCATTCGACGTCCGCTTCGTCGGATCGGCCGTGGGAGAGGACGAGGTCACTGAGGGTCGACACCCGACAAGCCTAGGGCGCGGCCGGGCGGTGCACGCCGGGCTCGCTGTCCACAGCTCGGGACGGCCGACGATTATCCACAGTCTGCGCCTCTGCCTTCCATGAGCATCCCTCGACTGCTTCGATGAGGTCGTCCTCGCGTGCCGACCCAGCGCGCCCCGCCCGTCGAGCAGAGAGGTGACCCGGACCCGTGAACAGCTCGTCCTGCCCCAGGAGATCGCCGCATGAGCCTTCCCCTCCACGCCTTCGACTACCGCACCCTCCCCCTCGACCCCGAGGCGGCCGTGGAGCGGCTCACCCTCGCGGAGTTCTTCGCCCCGCAGCCTGCGACCCGCGCGGAGCTGCCCGAACCGGAGCCCCTGCTCGCCCGGCTCACGCACCTCGTGATCGAGATCCTCGAGGGCTCGCGCGAGATCGACCAGATCGCGCGGTGGCTGAGCGACGAGGTCTACCACCACCTGCAGAAGCGGGTCGTGCTCGCGGCCCGCGCCCGCAGCCTGCGGAAGCGGACGGCGCAGCGCGTCCCGTTCACGGTCGGACGGGTGATCGTCACGGAGCCGCGGGACGGCGTCGTCGAGGGAGTGGTCCTGGTGCATCACCGCGCACGGAGCCGGGCCGTCGCGATCCGGCTCGAGGGCACGGACGCGCGCTGGCGTGCCACCGCGATCAACGTGCTGTGAGGAGCGGGTCAGCGCTCCCGGACGGCCGCACCGGCCGGGAGCACGATCTCCACTCCCCTGTCGCGCAGGGCCTCCTCGAACTCCGGGGGCGGCGGTGACGAGATGATCCGCGCGATCGAGCTCCGCGACCTCCTCGGGGACGGCTTCACCGCCGCCGACTACGACCACATCGGCGGACTCCCTCCCCAGCCCGGCTCGCAAGCGGTGTGCGCAGCGGTGGAGTCGGCGCTCGAGGCCTGCTGCGTCCCCGGGCTCGTCCTCGAGACGGACCGGCCGACGACGATCGGCCTCGGCGACACCTTCGCCGGCGGCTTCGTCTCGGCCCTCGCGCGCGGCGAGTCCTGACGGCGGGCGAGGCGGGCTCCGAGCCTCCGCAGGAACGCCGACGGCCCCGGACACCCGCTGCTGCGGGACCGGGGCCGTCGGCGTCGTCCGGGGAGGACTCAGCGGCGCTTGGACTGCGCGCGCCGCTCCTCGCGGTTGGCGGGGGCGTCCGAGCCGCCCGGCTTCTGGCCGAAGGCGCCGGTCGTCGGAGTCTCCTCCGCCTCGCCCTCGGGAAGCGCCTTGCGGGCCTCCTCGGCGCGGGCCTTCGCGGTGGCCGCCTGCTGCACCTGTCCGCGCTGGTCGCGGACCTCGACGCCGCCGGTGTCGCTCGGGGCCGAGTAGCTGAGCTTCTCGGCCGGAGCGACCGGCTGAGCGAGGCCCTTGGCCGCGACTCCGGCGACCTCGCCCTGCTTCTGGGTCACCTCGACCTCGAGGTTGAAGAGGAAGCCGACGGTCTCCTCGCGGATCTGCCCCATCATCTGCTGGAACAGGGCGAAGCCCTCGCGCTGGTACTCGACCAGCGGGTCGCGCTGGGCCATCGCGCGCAGGCCGATGCCGTCCTTGAGGTAGTCCATCTCGTAGAGGTGGTCGCGCCAGCGGCGGTCGATCACCGAGAGCACGACACGGCGCTCGAGCTCGCGCATGGCGGGAGAGCCCAGCTGCTCCTCGCGGCGCTGGTAGGCGAGCTGCGCGTCCGAGAGGATCTCGCGGCGCATGAACTCCTTGTTGATGCGACCGCGGCTGCCCGCCTCCTGCACCACCTCGTCGATGGTGAGGCTGATCGGGTACAGCGTCTTCAGCTCGGTCCAGAGGGCGTCGAAGTCCCAGTCGTCGCCGTTGCCGTCGCCGGTGTGCACCTCGAGGATCTCGTCGATCACGTCGACGAGGAACTTCTGGGTGCGCTCGTGCAGGTCGTCGCCCTCGAGGATGTGGCGGCGGTCCGAGTAGATCGCCTCGCGCTGGCGGTTGAGGACGTCGTCGTACTTGAGGACGTTCTTGCGGATCTCGGCGTTGCGGGCCTCGACCTGCGACTGGGCGCTGCGGATGGCGCGCGAGACGACCTTCGACTCGATGGCGATGTCGTCCGGGACGTTGCCGCGGCCCATGAGCGCCTCGGCGGCGCCGGAGTTGAACAGGCGCATGAGGTCGTCGGTGAGCGAGAGGTAGAAGCGGCTCTCCCCCGGGTCGCCCTGGCGCCCCGAGCGTCCGCGGAGCTGGTTGTCGATGCGGCGCGACTCGTGGCGCTCGGTGCCGAGCACGTAGAGGCCGCCGGCGGCCTGGACCTTCTCGGCCTCCTCGCCCACCTTCTCCTTGACGGCGGCGAAGACCTCGTCCCACGCGGCCTCGTACTCCTCCGGAGTCTCGGAGGGGTTCAGGCCCTTGGCCGTCATCTCGGAGACCGCGAGGAACTCGGCGTTGCCGCCGAGCATGATGTCGGTGCCTCGACCGGCCATGTTGGTCGCGACGGTGACGGCGCCGAGGCGGCCGGCCTGGGCGACGATGGCCGCCTCCCGCGCGTGGTTCTTGGCGTTCAGGACCTCGTGGCGCACGCCCTTCTTGGCGAGCAGGCGCGAGAGGTACTCGCTCTTCTCGACGCTGGTCGTGCCGACGAGGACCGGCTGCCCGGCCGCGTGGCGCTCCGCGATGTCCTCGACGACCTGGGCGAACTTGACCTGCTCGTTCTTGTAGACGAGGTCGGCGTTGTCGATCCGCTGCATCTTGCGGTTCGTCGGGATCGGGACGACGCCGAGCTTGTAGGTCGACATGAACTCGGCGGCCTCGGTCTCGGCCGTTCCGGTCATGCCGGAGAGCTTCGCGTAGAGGCGGAAGTAGTTCTGGAGCGTGACGGTGGCCAGGGTCTGGTTCTCGGCCTTGACCTGCACGCCCTCCTTCGCCTCGATGGCCTGGTGGATGCCCTCGTTGTAGCGGCGTCCGGCCAGGATGCGGCCGGTGTGCTCGTCGACGATCAGGACCTCGCCGTTCAGCACGACGTAGTCCTTGTCCTTCTTGAACAGCGCGCGCGCCTTGATGGCGTTGTTGAGGAACGAGATCAGCGGGGTGTTCGCCGACTCGTAGAGGTTGTCGATGCCGAGGTAGTCCTCGACCTTCTCGATGCCGGGCTCGAGGACGCCGACGGTGCGCTTCTTCTCGTCGACCTCGAAGTCCTCGCCCTCGTCGAGGCGCTTGGCGAGGTTGGCGAACTCCGCGAACCAGCGGTTCGCCTCGCCCGACGCCGGTCCGGAGATGATCAGCGGGGTGCGGGCCTCGTCGATGAGGATCGAGTCGACCTCGTCGACGATGGCGTAGAAGTGGCCGCGCTGGACCATGTCCTGCGCCTGCCACGCCATGTTGTCGCGGAGGTAGTCGAAGCCGAACTCGTTGTTCGTGCCGTAGGTGATGTCGGCCGAGTACTGCTCACGGCGCTGCTCCGGGGTCTGGCCCGAGAGGATCACTCCGGTCGTCATGCCGAGGGCGCGGAACACGCGCCCCATCAGCTCGGACTGGTACGACGCGAGGAAGTCGTTGACCGTGACGATGTGCACGCCGCGGCTGGCGATCGCGTTGAGGTAGGCCGGGAGGGTCGCGACCAGCGTCTTGCCCTCTCCGGTCTTCATCTCGGCGATGTTGCCCAGGTGCAGGGCGGCGCCGCCCATGAGCTGCACGTCGAAGTGGCGGAGGCCGAGCGTCCGGCGCGAGGCCTCGCGGACGGCGGCGAACGCCTCCGGCAGCAGGTCGTCGAGGGACTCGCCGTTCGAGTAGCGCTCGCGCAGCTCGACGGTCTCGTTCTTCAGCTCCTCGTCGCTGAGGTGCGTGAAGTCCTCTTCGAGGGCGTTGACGGCCTTCGCGTAGTTCTCGAGGCGGCGGATGACCCGCCCCTCCCCGACGCGAAGGACCTTTTCGAGGACAGAGGCCACGGGGTACTCCAAAAAAGTAGAAGACAGGAGTCGCGCGCCGGAGCGCGGACCGCGACCAGCCTAGCCGGGGCGGGCGGCGAGCGGTCGGGGCGACGCGTCCGCCCTGGGCGGACTCCCTGCCTGGGCACGGGGAGGGCCCCGGAGCGGATGCTCCGGGGCCCGGGGTCGGATCTCAGCCGGCGGCCTGCTCGGCGAGCTCGTCGGCCTCGTCGCCGAGGCCGATGACGCCGTAGTCCCAGCCCTTGCGGCGGTAGACCACGCTCGGGCGGTTCGTGTCGGAGTCGATGAAGAGGTAGAAGTCGTGTCCGACCAGCTCCATGTAGTCGACGGCGTCGTCGACGGTCATCGAGACGGAGGCGAAGACCTTCTTGCGGATGACGACGGGGCAGTACGGCTCCTCGACCTCGTCCTCCACCGGCTCCGGCGCCTCCTGCACGGGGATGACGCCCGTGCTCAGCTGCTCCAGCACCGCCGCGTCGGCCGGCTGGATGGCGACGACGCTGAAGTCGTCGGCGGCCGCGTCGCGGAGCGAGGTCGGCCGATGCTGGCCCCGATGGACCTTCTTCCGGTCCTTGGCGCGTCTCACCCGTTCGAGCAGCCGGCCGATGGCGACGTCGAACGCCGCGTACTTGTCGGCTCCGCTCGCCTCGGCCCGGACCACGGGCCCCTTGCCGATCAGCGTCAGCTCCACGCGGTCGCCGCCAGCCGAGCCCTTGCCCTCGGCGTGCCTGCTCGCCTTGATCTCGAGTGCGAGAGCACGATCGGCGAGGTGCGCCACCTTGTCCGACTTCTCCGTCGCGTACGCGCGGAAGCGATCGGTGATGTCGATGTTGCGTCCTGTGATGTCGATGTCCATGACAACCTCCCAGTCGAGTACGGCGTGCCGCCTTTCTCCGGGGCGGACCGTTCACGCCGTGCCCCCACCGTAGACCCCGGCCACCGGATCGTCACCGGGAGTTCGTCCGGATTCTGCTGCTACGTTCCCTCCTCGTTGCGCGGTGCCGGCCAGGGCCGCCGCGGCCCGGACCGTCCCGCCGGCCGCACGCACGGCGCGCCGGAGCTCGAGCAGGGTCGCGCCGGAGGTGACCACGTCGTCGACGAGGACCACCGGCGGCCACGACGAGAGCGGACGGCGGGCGCGGAACGCCCCGTCGAGGTTGCCGCGCCGCTCGACGCGGCCGAGCCCGACCTGGTCGCGGACCATCCGCGACCGCCGGAGAGGACGCGCCGCCCGCCCTCCCGCCGCGGCGACCAGCTGCGCGACGGGATCGGCGCCCCGCCGCACGCGGCCGAGCCAGGAGCCGGGCGGGACGACCAGGATCGCGGGGCTGCCTGCGAGCGCCGCGCCGAGGGCCGGACGCAGCAGCGCGCCGAGCGGGGCGAGGCAGGCCGTGCGGCCCTCCTCCTTCAGCGCGACGACGAGGCGGCGCACCGTGCCCTCGTACGGGGCACCGGTGACGACGAGGAGCGGATCGTCCGGCGGTCCGACGACGCGGGTCAGCAGGCAGGCCGAGGCGGCCGCGTCGGCCGAGCAGTCCGGACAGGGCGCCCGGCTCGTCGGCTCTCCGCAGGCGGGGCACTCCAGCGGGAGGAGGACGGCGAGGGCGTCGAGCAGGTGATCGGAGAGCATGCCTCCACGTTCGCCGTCCGGGCCGCGGCGCGGTGGGTGGATCCGTCGGATCGGGACGATCCGCCCGCCCGACGCGCCTGGGGAGGAGCATCCGGGGAGCGCCGTCGTCGACAGGGCTCGTCGTCGCCGACAGGACCCGTCAGGACCCCATGCCGGTCTGCGTCGCGAGCAGCCGGATGTCCGTCGCGGTCGTCTGCCAGGCCGAGCCCCGTTGCTGCCGGAGCTCCCCGCCCTCGGCGAGGATGCGGACCTGGGTCGAGGTGTTGCCCGCGGCGATCTGGACCGTGCCCGTCGTCGTGCCGAGCGCCGTGGCGCCTCCGCCGAGCAGGTTCATCGTGACGGCGTCCTCTCCCGTCGAGCCGCGCACGACCGACACCACGTCGAGCTCGTCCGTCCAGGCCGCGGCGACTGCGGTCCCCGGAGTCGAGCGGAGGACGACCGGCTCGCCGACCGCCACCGGGTCGCCGTCCCGTGAGCGGGTGATGCCGGCCACCAGCACCGTCGCCTGCTGCCCGTCCTGGGCGAGCGCCAGCATCCGGGTGCCGTCGCGCGACACGGCGATCGAGGCGAGCGACTCGACCTCGCTCCAGGCCGTCGCGACCTGCATCGAGCGCGAGCCGTCCGCGGAGTACGCCACCAGCTGCCCGGGCGAGGCCGACGGCACGGACCACACGTACCCGAGCGGATCGATCGTCGGCGCGACGAGGCCCGACCGCGCGTCGAGGAGGACGTCGGCGCCGTCGGGCTCCACGAGGCTCACGCCCGCGGCGGTGAGCACGGCGGCCGACGCGTCCGAGTCGGCCCCGCGCTGCTCGCCGAGGACCGCGGCCCGCGGCTGCAGCGCCTCGATCCGATCCGAGATCCCGAGGCCGGCCAGCCCGGAGGAGCCGAGGAATCCGAAAGCGTCGTCGGTCAGCACGAGCGGCCGGGTGTCGACGCGGGGCGAGGTCGGCAGCCCGGTGACCTCGGAGGGGACGTCGATCGGGTTCTGCTCGACGGAGAGCGCGACTCCGGTGACGTTCGAGACGTTCGCGAGGCTCCGGTTCAGCTGCAGCGCCATCAGCCGCCACTGCGCCGGATCGGCCTCGAGAGCGGCCGGGTTCAGGTCCACCACGGCGCGCTGCGACTCGACCGGCACGGTCTCGGCCGCCAGCGTCGTCCCGGTCGGGAAGGCCGACACGACGGCGGCGGAGTCCCGCAGCCACGGCGTGGGGCCGCGCAACAGCTCGGTGACGATCGTGGTGCTGGTGGAGCTGTCGGCGCGCGAGGCGAACCAGCGCAGGTCCGGCACGAGGTACTGGTATCCGGGGTCGAAGAAGTAGAGCGCGTGCGTCGAGAAGACCTGCTCGAAGGTGGTGCGGTCGATCACCACGCCGCTCGGCGGCGCGCTGATGCGCCACTCGCCGTTCTCCTGGACGAAGCCGTAGTCGAGGGTCAGGCCGGCCGTGGTGGCGACGTCGGTGTAGACGCCGGTCGCGTCGACCTCGGCGACGGGCGTGATCGTCAGCGAGAGCGTG
Organism: Rathayibacter sp. AY1C4; assembly: GCF_002932195.1. Taxonomy (NCBI): domain Bacteria; kingdom Bacillati; phylum Actinomycetota; class Actinomycetes; order Micrococcales; family Microbacteriaceae; genus Rathayibacter; species Rathayibacter sp. AY1C4. The sequence continues at coordinate 88,683 of NZ_PSWE01000005.1, forward strand.
GATCCCGACTGCGGCGAGGCGGAGCGCTGGCCCTCGTCGACCGTCACGTGCTCGCCCGGCGTCCAGTCGGCTCCGGTGGAGAGGAACTCGCGGGCGATCTTGTAGTTGTTCTGCGGGCTCGACGCGGCGTCGATGAAGCCGGTCAGGATGTCGCGCTGCGACGCACCGACGGCGGGTCCCGACGGGAGGAAGTCGTACTGGAGGTCCTGCGGCGCGGTGTCGGGCCGTCCGACTCCGACGTCGCCGTCCCGCGGGATGCCGGCGCACCCGGCCAGCCCGAGCGCGAGCAGCGCGGCGGCCGCGACGGCGCGGAGGACGCCGCGCCTCACGGGAGCACCCCCGCGGCCCCGACCGGAGGAGCCTGCAGCGGCGGGAGGACGATCGGGCCGCTGTAGGCCTGCTCGCCCGCGTCGACCGGGGGCAGCGGGAGCGGCGAGGCCTCGATCCGCTCGCCGCGGTGCCGGGGCACGGTCAGGCGGAAGCAGGCGCCGCGATCGGGCACTGACCAGACCTGCAGCCAGCCGTGGTGCAGGGCGGTGTCCTCCTGCGCGATGGAGAGGCCGAGGCCGGTGCCGCCGAGCGTGCGGCGGCGGGACGGGTCGGCGCGCCAGAAGCGGTCGAAGACGCGCACCACCTCCTCGCTGCTCATGCCGTGCCCGTAGTCGCGCACCGCGAGGGCGACCGCGCTGGCGTTGCTGTCGACGGTGACGACGACCTCGCGGCCGTCGCCGTGCTCGATCGCGTTGCCCAGCAGGTTGCGGACGATCCGGCGGATGCGGCGCGGATCGAGGTCGGCGTCGAAGTAGCCGCCCGGGGCGGAGAGAGTGAGCCGGGAGCCGTTCGCCTCCGCGATCCCGCGCATCGCCTCGATCTCGTCGCCGGCCAGCTTCACCAGGTTGACCGGCTCGAGCTCGAGCTCGGCCGATCCCGCGTCGTGGCGGGAGATCTCGAGCAGGTCGGCGAGGAGGCTCTCGAAGCGGTCGATCTGGCTGTGCAGCAGCTCGACCGTGCGCTCGGCGACCGGGGCGAAGTCCTCGCGCTGGTCGTACAGCACGTCCCCGGCCAGCTTCATCGTCGTCAGCGGCGTCCGGAGCTCGTGCGAGACGTCCGAGACGAAGCGCTGCTGGACCTGGCTGAGCGTCGCGAGCTCGCTGATCCGGTCCTGCAGGCTGTCGGCCATGCCGTTGAAGGACCGGGCGAGGGTCGCGATCACGTCCTGGCCCCGCTCGGGGATCCGCACGTCGAAGTCGCCGGCGGCGAGGCGCTGGCTCGTCTCGGCCGCGACCCGGACCGGGGCGACGACGATCCGCACGACGACCCAGCTGACCGCTCCGATCAGCAGGATGAGCAGGATCCCCGCCACGTTGAGCACCTGCTGCACGAACTGGAGCGTGCGCTCCGCGTCCGCGAGGGAGTAGCCGATGTACAGCTCGTAGCGCCCGGCCGAGCTCGGCAGCTCGAGGGTCGAGCCGACGAGGATGCCGGGCTGCTGCTGACCGGAGGCGTCGAGCGTCACCGACTGCCAGTACTGCCCGTCGGAGCCCGCCTGCACCCGCTCGCGCAGCGCGTCGCTGATCACGCCGTTCTGCAGCTCGCGGTTGTAGATGTCCTGAGGCGCCAGCGAGGACGCCTCCTGGTCGGGCGAGCGCACGACGGCGATCAGCGCGGAGGAGGAGGCGTCCCGGACGGCGGTGCGCACCGAGCTCATCACCTCCTCCATGTCCTGGCGGGTGGAGACTGTGGCGGCGTCGAGGTATCCCTGCGCGGCCCGGGTCGCGCGCGACGTGTCGCCCGTGACCTGCGTCAGCCGTGACTGGAACAGGTTGTCGCTGATGCTGTACGAGAGGTAGACGCCGGTCGAGCCGATGGCGATGCCGCTGAGCAGGACCGTGATCGCGACCGCGCGGAACTGCAGCGACGTGCGCCACACCCCGAGCACGCGGCGGGGCCACCGGCGCACGTCGGGAGCGGCGAGGCGGGGCACGGTCAGCCCGGGAGGACGGCGCCGGCGCGGTAGCCGACGCCGCGCACGGTCATCACGATGCGGGGGTCGTCCGGGTCCTTCTCGACCTTGGCGCGCAGGCGCTGGACGTGCACGTTCACGAGGCGGGTGTCGGCCTTGTAGTGGTAGCCCCAGACCTGCTCGAGCAGCATCTCGCGGGTGAAGACCTGCTGGGGCTTGGAGGCGAGGGCGAGGAGGAGGTCGAACTCGAGCGGGGTCAGGCCGATGCGCGTCTCGCCGCGGCGGACCTCGTGGCCGGCGACGTCGAGGCTCAGGTCCCCGACCTGCAGCACCGCGTTCGCGGCGGCGGTGGCGGGACGCAGGCGCGTCCTGATCCGCGCGACGAGCTCCTTGGGGTCGAACGGCTTGACCATGTAGTCGTCGGCGCCGGACTCGAGGCCCTGCACGACGTCGGAGGTGTCGGACTTGGCCGTCAGCATGATGACGGGGACTCCGGACTCGGCGCGGATCGCGCGGCACACCTCGATCCCGTCGATCCCGGGCAGCATCAGGTCGAGCAGGACCAGGTCCGGCCGGGCCCGCCGGAAGGCCTCGAGGGCGCCGGAGCCGTCCGCGCAGAAGGAGACGTCGTACCCGTCGGCGCGCAGGACGATGCCGATCATCTCGGCCAGGGCGGCGTCGTCGTCGACCACCAGAATGCGCGCGCTCATCGGTCTGCTCTTCCTCGTCTCGGGTCGCGCCCGCCCACGGCGCGCACGGTGACCCGACCCAGGCTAACCGACGCACCTCTCCGTGGGCGGGGAGCGGGCTCTGCGGGCGAAGGGGGTCCGCTCGGGGGAGTACCCCGCCCGCACGCCTATGACAGCATGGAGGGGATGACCGACGCAGCTCAGTGGCCCCCGCCCGCAGGGCGTCCGGACGACGCGGCCGTCCCGGCGCAGGACGGCGACCGGCGCAGGCCGCTGCCCGCTCCCGTCGCCCCGGCCTGGTCGCCCGCGCCGCCGAGCGCAGGCCCCGTACCACCCGCTCCCGCCGGGGGCTCCTGGTCGCCCGCGCCGCCGAGCGCAGGTCCCGTACCACCCGCTCCCGCCGGGGGCTCCTGGTCGCACGCCTCCGGCGCCGGCCCCTGGTCGCCCGGTCGCCCCGCGCCCGGCTGGACTCCCCCGCCCAAGCCCGGTCTCGTGCCGCTGCGCCCGCTCGGCTTCGGCACCCTGCTCGGCGCCCCGTTCCAGGTCCTCCGCCGCAGCCCCCGCACGACCCTGGGCGTCGCCCTGCTGGTGCAGGGCCTCGGGTCGGTGCTCGCCCTGGCGGTCTACGGCCTGATCGCGGTGCTCGCCGTCGGGCGCATCGCACAGGCGGAGTCCGCCGACCGCGACGCCGTCGGCGCGGGCTCCCTCGCGGTCGTGGTCCTGGCCGCCCTCATCCCCCTCGCCGTCTCGCTCGCCAGCGGCGCTCTCGTGCAGGGCGTGGTCGTGCTCGAGGTCACCCGCGGCGTCCTCGGCGAGCGGGCGACCTTCCGACAGCTGCTCGCCCGGCTGCGGGGCCGCTTCTGGGCGCTGATCGGCTGGACGGTCCTGCAGGGCGTCGGCTACCTCCTCCTGGTGCTCCTCGCCGTGGCGCTCGCCGTGCCGCTGTTCGTCATCGGAGCGATGGACGGGACGTCGAGCGCGATCGTCGGCGGGATCCTGGTGCTCGTCGGCTCCGGCCTGGTCGCCCTCGCGCTGGGGGTCTGGCTGTCGACGAAGCTCGCCCTGGTTCCGAGCCTGATCGTCGTCGAGCGGCTGCCGCTGCGCCGTGCGGTGGCGCGCTCCTGGCGGCTGGTGGCGGGCGGCTTCTGGCGCACCTTCGGCGCGCTCGCGCTGATGACCGTGATCATCCAGGTCGCCGGCCAGATCGTGGCCACGCCGTTCAGCCTGCTCATCCCGATCGCCGGCGCCCTGATCGCCCCGACCGACCCGGACGCGCAGCTCGTCACCTCGCTCGTGGTGACGATCGCCTCCGTCGCCGTGGGCTTCGTGATCGGCGCCGTCGGCACCGTGCTCCAGTCGGCCGTGACGGGCCTGGTCTACCTCGACCGACGGATGCGCCGCGAGGGCTTCGACCTGGTGCTGATGCGCCACGTCGAGGAGCGCGCGGCGGGCCGCCCCTCCCCCGATCCCTTCCCCGTGCCGGAGCGCCCGTGATCCTCGCCGCGGCCCCTCTCGAGCCCGACGCGGTGCAGGCGCGCCGACTCCTCCTCGAGGAGCTCGCCGACCCGCGCTACCGGGCGGCCGAGCCGACCCTCTTCGACCGGGTGGTGCAGGCGGTGCGCGACTGGTTCGCCTCCCTCACGCTGCAGGGCGACGGCCCGCCGGTTCCGATCGCCGCCGTGATCGGCGTGCTGGTGCTGGTGGCGCTCGTGGTCGCCGCGCTCGTCATCGCGGGACGGCCCCGCGCCGGTCGCCGCAGCACCGTCACGGGAGCGGTGCTCGCCGACGACGACACCCGCTCGGCCGCGACCCTCCGCTCGCTCGCCGAGGCCGCGGCCGCCCGCGGGGACTGGGACGAGGCGCTCGTCGAGCGCTTCCGCGCCCTGGTGCGCTCCCTCGACGAGCGGACCGTCCTGCGGGTCTCGCCCGGCACGACCGCGCTCGGCCTGGCGTCGCGCGCCTCTGCGGCCTTCCCCTCCTCCGCCGCCGCGCTGCGCCGCACGGCCGACGACTTCGACCGCGTGCGCTACCTCGGGCAGCCCTGCGGCCCGGCCGAGTACGAGCGGGTCGCGGCTCTGGACCGCGAGCTCGCCGCGGCCTCGCCGGTCCTGGACGCCCTGGCGGCGCCCCGGTGAGCGCCGACACGGTCTCCAGCCCGACCCTCGGCGCGCTGCTGCGCCGCGGACGGGTGTGGGTGCTCCTGCTCGTGATCGTCGCGGTCGGCACTCTGCTGCTCACCGTCGCGACCGGGACCCGGGTGGCCGCCCCGGACCTCGACGTCGACAGCGCGACCCCGGACGGCGCCCGCGCGCTCGCCCAGGTGCTGCGCGATCAGGGCGTCGAGGTCGTCCGCGCCGACGACCTGGACTCCGCTCTCGCCGCCTCCTCCCCGGACGCGACACTGCTCGTCGACGACCCGGACGTGGCCCTCGACGAGGCCCAGTACCGCCGGCTCGCCCGCGCCTCGGCCTCGCTCGTCCTGGTGACCCCGGGAGGAGCCGCGCTCGACGCCCTGCTGCCGGACGTCCGCTTCGCCGGCTCCCCGGCCGGCGACGGCCCCTTCCGCGCCGAGTGCCCGCTCCCGGCGGCCGAGCGCGCCGGGACGCTCCCCGCGGGAGGGAGCACGTACCGGATCCTCGACGACGGCGACGCGGTCGGCTGCTTCCCCTCAGGCGACGACGGCTTCCTGCTCGTGAGCACCGGGTTCCCGCAGGGCGCCGACGTCACCGCGATCGGCGACGCCGACCTCCTCCGCAACGGCACCATCGGCCAGGACGGCCGCGCCGCTCTCGCACTCGGACTGCTCGGCGGTGAGGACCGGCTGGTCTGGTACCGCGCCGGAGCCGCCGACTCGGCGAGCACCACCCCTGCACCCGCCGATCTCGCCCCCGGCTGGGTGACTCCGGCTCTCCTGCTGCTGGTGGCCGTGTTCGTCGCCTCCGCCGTCTGGCGCGGCCGCCGGCTCGGCCCGCTCGCGGTCGAGCCGCTGCCGGTCGTCGTGCATGCGAGCGAGACGGCCCGCGGCCGCGCGCGGCTCTACGCGCGCGGAGCCCTCCGGCCCCGCGCCCTCGACGCACTGCGCATCGGCACCCTCCGGCGGACGGCCGCGCTCCTGGGACTCGCTCCGGCGACCGGGGTCGACGAGATCGTCGCCGTCGCCGCCGAGCGCCTCGGCCGCGATCAGGCCGCGCTGCGCCGTCTGCTCGTCGACGACCTGCCGGGCGACGACGCCGCCCTCGTCGCCGCCTCCGACGAGCTCCTCCGCTTCGAGAGCGCGCTCCGCGCCGCCCTCTCCCCGACGACCGCCCGACGACCGGAAGGCCCCTCCCGATGAGCGACACCACCCCCTCCGCCCGCGACGGAGCGCCGGTCTCCGACGACGACCTGCGCGCCGAGCTCGACCGGGTCCGCTCCGAGGTCGGCCGCGCGGTCGTCGGCCAGGACGGCGCCGTCTCCGGGCTCCTGATCGCCCTCCTCGCGGGCGGCCACGTCCTGCTCGAGGGCGTCCCCGGAGTCGCGAAGACGCTGCTCGTGCGCGCCCTGTCCGTCTCGCTCGGCCTCGACACCCGCCGGGTGCAGTTCACGCCGGACCTGATGCCCGGCGACATCACCGGCTCCCTCGTCTACGACGCCTCCACCTCCGGCTTCGCCTTCCGCGAGGGCCCGGTCTTCACGAACCTCCTGCTGGCGGACGAGATCAACCGCACGCCGCCGAAGACCCAGGCCGCGCTCCTCGAGGCGATGGAGGAGCGCCAGGTCAGCGTCGACGGGCGCACCCTGCCTCTGCCGGACCCGTTCCTCGTCGCCGCCACCCAGAACCCGGTCGAGTACGAGGGGACCTACGTGCTCCCGGAGGCCCAGCTGGACCGGTTCCTGCTCAAGCTCGTGCTCGACATCCCGCCGCGCGACGTCGAGGTGGAGGTGCTCTCGCGCCACGCCGCGGGCTTCGACCCGCGCGACCTCGACGCCGCGGGCGTGCGACCCGTGCTCGACGCCGCCCGTCTGCGCGCCGCCCAGGCCTCGGCCCGGCGAGTCGGAGCCGGTCCCGACGTCCTCGGCTACATCGTCGACCTCGCCCGCGCCACCCGCGAGAGCCCGAGCGTCAAGCTCGGCACCAGCCCCCGCGGCTCGACCGCCCTGCTCGCGGCGTCCCGCGCCTGGGCCTGGCTCAACGGCTACGGCTCGATCACCCCCGACCACGTGCAGGCGATGGTCCTGCCCGTGCTGCGCCACCGCATCCAGCTGGAGCCGGAGGCGGAGCTCGAGGGCGTCCGCACCGAGGCCGTCCTGGGCGGGATCCTGCAGCAGGTCCGCGTCCCGGTCTGAGCCGTGCACCTCACCGGACGCAGTGTCCTTGTCCTCCTCGTCGGCCTGGTGCCGGTCGTCCTCCTGGGCGGCCGCCCCGAGGTCGCCTTCGCCGTGCTCGGCCTCTGGCTCCTGGCCTGGGCGGTCCTCGTCGGGATCGACGTCGCGGTCGCGGGCTCGCCCCGGGCCGTGGTGCTCGAGCGGCGGGTGCCGGACCGGGTGCGGCTCGGCGAGAGGGCCGAGGCGACCCTCCTGGTCACGAGCACCGGTCGCAGGAGGATCACGGGGGTCCTCCGCGACGCCTGGGAGCCCTCGGCCGGTGCCCTCGAGACCCGGTCGCCCCTGCGTCTGCCGCCGGGCGAGCGCCGCGCGGTGACCACGGTCCTGGAGCCGCTCCGCCGCGGCGAGCGCCGGGCACTCCACGTCACCATCCGCTCCCGCGGGCCGCTCGGGCTGGCCGGCCGCCAGGCGACGCGGGCCGCGCCGGCCGTCGTCCGGGTGCTGCCCGCCTTCCGCTCCCGTCGCCACCTGCCCTCGCGCCTGGCGCGGCTACGCGAGCTGGAGGGGCGGACCAGCGTGATGATCCGCGGGCAGGGAACGGAGTTCGACAGCCTGCGCGAGTACGTCCGCGGCGACGACGTCCGCTCGCTCGACTGGCGGGCGACCGCGCGGCGCCGGGAGCCGGTCGTCCGCACCTGGCGCCCGGAGCGCGACCGGCGCGTGATCGTCGTGCTCGACACGGGCCGCACGTCCGCCGCACGGATCGAGGACGAGCCGCGCCTGGACACGGCGATCGAGGCGTCGCTCCTCCTGGCGGCCCTCGCGGCCTCGGCCGGCGACCGGGTCGACGTGCTCGCGTTCGACCGCACCCGGCGAGCCCGCGTGCACGGCGCCACCGGCACGGAGGTGCTGACCCGCGTCGTGGACGCCCTCGCCCCCGTGCAGCCCCAGCTCATCGAGACCGACTGGGCGGCGGTGCCCGCGCAGGTGCGCACCCTGGCCTCCCAGCGCTCGCTGGTGGTGCTCCTCACCGCGCTCGACTCGGTCGGCTCGGCGGAGGGGCTCCTCGCGGTGCTCCCGCAGCTCACCCGCGTGCACACGGTCGTGGTCGCCTGCGCGCTCGACCCCGAGCTGCAGCGGATGGCGGAGGACCGGAGCGACCGGGCCGCGGTCTACTCCGCCGCCGCCGCGGAGCGCTCGCTCGCGGACGTCGACCGGCTCTCGGCCGCCGTCCGCCGTCTCGGCGGGGACGTCGTGCTCGGCAGCCCCTCCGCTCTCCCGCCGGCGCTCGCGGACCGCTACCTCGCCCTCAAGGCGGCCGGACGGCTCTGACCTGCGAGAGGGGCCGTCGCCGCTCCCGGGAGCGCGACTCGACGGCCGTGCTCGTCCGGCTCGGCTCAGCCGGCCGCGATGCTCCGCGACCCGGCCTCGAACCGGTCGAGGTCGCCCGTCTCCCCCGCCCGCACCGCGCGCCCGCCGACGACGATCATGTAGAAGAGGAACGCGCCGAGGGCGAGCGCCCCGATCCCGATCTTGAGCCACCAGGGCCAGGGTGCCGGAGTGACGAACCCCTCGATCACGCCCGAGACGAGCAGCACGAAGACCAGGCCGATCGCCACCGTGAACAGGCTCCGCGCGTCCTCGGCGAGCGCCTGGCCGCGGGTGCGCGCGCCGGGAGCGATCCAGGCCCAGAAGATCCGCAGGCCCGCGGCCGCGGCGACGAACACGGCCGTCAGCTCGAGCTGTCCGTGCGGCGCGATGTAGAGGAAGAACGTGTCGCCCTCCCCCACATGGAACATCACCGCGATCGACGTGCCGAGGTTCTGCGCGTTCTGCAGCAGGATGTACGGCACGTAGACGCCGACGATCCCGAAGGCCACGCACTGCGCCGCGATCCAGGCGTTGTTGGTCCAGACCTGCCCGGCGAACGAGGCGGCGGGGTTCTCGGAGTAGTAGTCGATGAAGTCGCCTCGGGCGAAGCGCCGCAGCTCCTCGTCGTCGCCCAGCGCGGCGAGCAGGCGCGGGTCGCCGAGGATCCAGAGCGCGTAGAGCGTCGCCACCACCGCGGTCGCGAGGGCGACGGCGAGCGTCAGCCAGCGCAGCCGGTGCAGAGCGGCCGGGAGCGAGAGGACGACGAAGCGGGAGACCGCGGCGAGCGGCTCGTCTCGCGTGCCGGTCAGGCGTCCCCGAGCCCGCGAGAGCGAGACGGCGAGCCGAGTGCCGACGGCTGTCGATCCGGCGGTGGAGGAGATCGTGGCGAGGTCCGCGGATGCCGCCTGGTAGCGCTCGATCAGCTCGTCCGCCTCGGCTCCGGTCAGGCGGCGCCTGCGCGAGAGCTCGTCGAGGCGGGTCCACTGCGCAGCGCGGGCGGCCGAGAGAGCGTCGATGTCCATCTCCTGACAGGATAGCCAGGCACGCCGCCGAGGCCGAGCATCCGGGAGGAGCACCGTGGAGGAGCAGCGCACCGAGTTCGACGACGCCGACCTGATCACCGGCGAGGCGATCGCGCTCGAGGTGCCCGTCACCTCGTTCGCGCTCCGCGCGGTCGGCGCGATCATCGACCTGATCGCGGAGCTCCTGCTCGCGCTGGGCCTGTTCCTGCTGGTCTCCTCCCTCTCCGGGGACGGCGGCCTGGACCCCGCCGCCTCGGCCGCCGTGGCGATCGCGGCCCTCGTCATCGCCGTGGTGATCGTGCCGGTCACCGTCGAGACGGCCAGTCGCGGCCGCTCGCTCGGGAAGCTCACCGTCGGCGCTCGCGTCGTCCGCGACGACGGCGGTTCCATCGGCTTCCGGCACGCCCTCGTGCGCGGCCTCACCGGCGTCCTCGAGATCCTGATGACCTTCGGCGGGCTCGCCGCGGTCGTCGGCCTCCTCTCGCGCCGATCGCGCCGTCTCGGCGACGTCCTCGCGGGCACGCACAGCCAGCTCGAGCGCGTTCCCCGCGCGGAGCCGCTGGTCGTCGAGATCCCGGAGCCGCTGCGGGGCTGGGCCGTCACGGCGGACACCGCGCGCCTCCCCGACGCACTGGCGCGCCGACTGGCGCAGTTCCTCCGTCAGCGCCACGGCATGACGGAGCCCTCGCGCTCGCAGCTCGCCGCCGCGCTGGCCGACGAGACCGCGGTCCACGTCTCCCCGCTGCCCGCCGCGCCCGCGGAGGACTTCCTCCTCGCCGTGGCGGCCCTCCGCCGGACGCGGGAGGAGCGCGCCCTTCTCCTGTCCGACCAGCGCCTCGAGCGGCTGGCCCCGGTGCTCTCGAGCACGCCGCGCGGCTTCCCCGAGCGGCCCTGACGCGCGCGGCAGCGGCCTAGGCGGGCCCCGCGCCGTAGCGGACGGTCTCCCAGCCGCGCGGGACGAGGAGCCGCCGGTCGTGCTCGGCGCAGAGGTCGTAACCGTGCGGATCCGGCGCAGGACTCAGCGGCCCGACCGCCACCAGCGAGTCGCGGTAGTCGTAGGTCAGCGTGACGACGGCCTGCGCGCGGCAGCCCGTCCGCGAGCAGTGCCGTCCGGTCATCGCCGCCCACAGTAGCAATAGGCTGGAGCCATGCCCCGTGCTCGTCGTTCCGCCGCTCGCCCGACGAGCGGGTCGCGCGGAGGCTCCCGCGACCGGCACGGCCGCGGCGCACGAGGGCCGATCACCGGTCCGCACCTCCCCCTGCTGCAGACCCGCTCCGACTTCTTCGAGGCGACGATCGGCTCGGCCTTCGACTACCTCCGCGGCACCTGGCCGGAGGAGCTCGCCGGCATCCGCGTCGACGTCGCGGCGACTCCCGACGTCGACCCCGACCGGCTGCAGGGCACGGGCATCGCGCGGTGGCGCGTCGACCACGCCGCGCGCCGCATCACGCTCTACCGTGTGCCGATCGAGCGCCTGGCGAAGCTGCACCGCCGCGACGAGTGGCACCAGCGCATGCTGATCGAGAGCTACGTGTTCCGCGCCGTCGCGGAGCTGCTCGGCCGCGACCCGTGGGACATCTCCCCGGACCGCTACCGGCACCCCTGAGGCGCCGGCAGCTCTGAGGCGCCGGCAGCTCTGAGGCGCCGGCACCGCCGAGGCGCCGCCGCCCCGCGTCTCAGTGCGAGTAGACCGTGATCGGCGAGGAGAGCGGTCCCGGCGGGACGATCGTGTACGAGGCGATCCGCCCGTCGCGCGCGATCGAGACCGAGGCCTGCACGGGCTGGGTGCTGCTGACGACCGCGCCGTCGCCGTCCAGCGGGGTCGCGAGAGCCGCGAACGGGCCGAGCTCGAGCGTGCGGGTGCCGCCCGGGGCCTCGATCTCGACCGAGGCGGTCGAGTCGCTGCCGTTGACCAGGTGCAGCCGCGCGTCGCCCTCGCCCGTGCCGGCGACGCCGAAGGGCGTCGTGGTCGCGGTGCCGGAGGCGAACCAGGCGAAGTCCGTGCCGGCCGAGCCGGTCGAGGTCGTCCGCCCCGCCGCGACGATCGGCTGATCGGCCCGCAGGACGATGCGGTAGGAGCCGTCCGCCAGGCCCGTGAGCGGGACCTCGCCGACGAGGCCGGCGGGGACGACGACCTGGCTGGAGGCGCCCGACCCGCTCGGATCCTCGTTGGTGACCTCGACCGAGACCGTGCTGTCGGCGTCGCCGGGGGTGAGGATGCGCAGCACGGGGCTGCCCGCGCCGCCGCTGCCGTCGTCGCTCGCGGTCTCGGCCGGAGGCGACGTGACGGTGAAGCCGGCGATCACGGCGAGCGTGTCCGGGCCGGCGGAGGGGCCGGTGGTCTCGACGCCCTCCGGGGTGAGGCCGGAGATGGCGCTGCTCTGCATGCTCGCGGCGACCTCGCCGCCCCGGGCGGTCACGTGCACGACGGGCTGGACGACCCCGGGGGCGAGCCCCGCGAGCGGGAGCGCGCGGACCGCTCCGGCCGGAACGACGATGCCCGTGGCGCCGGTGGCCTGGACGGTGCCGGTCTCGGAGAAGAGCGTGAGGTCGACGGTGGAGGCGACCTCGCTCGGGTTCGCCAGGATCAGCACGGAGGTGCGCCCGACGTCGGTCGAGCCGGCCACGAGCCAGCTGTCGGCCGAGGGCTCGGCGCAGGCGCGGGCCGACAGTCCGGAGAGGGTGTCCGTGCCGATGCCCTGGACGGTGGCTCCGCCGGGAGCGGGGTCGGAGCCCGCGGGCACGCTCAGGCCGGTGATGCCGGTGCCCGGTGCGGCGACGTCGTCCTCGTCGAGGACCGTGGGGTCCGAGGTGGAGCCCTCGGGCCGGACCGCGGTCGCCGCGCCGTCGAGGGCACGCAGCTGCTCCGGCTCTCCGGCGTCGATCAGATCGCCGCCGCAGACCAGCGAGCTGTCGGCCGCGACGGGCGTCACGACGACGCCCTCCGCGGCGCTCGAGACCAGGGGGGACGGGAGGAGCTGGGGCACGACCACGGCGGCCGCGGCGATCACGACTCCGGCCGCGCCCACCGCACCGCGCAGGGCCGTCCGGCGCCGACGGGCGGCCGAGGGTGCGCGATCGGGCGTCGAGGCCGCGGCGCGATCGGCGCGGCGCTCCGCGCGGGAGCGGCGGGCGGAGGACTCGGGCATCTGCTTCTCCTGGTCGGCGGGGTCAGACATCGTCGTTCCCGTCGTCGAACTGGCCGGTGGCCTCGCCCGGCTCGTCGTCGATCCCGGCGACCGCGCCGCTGGAGCGGCCCCGCTCGAGCGAGAGCCCGGTGGGCACCGCCAGCAGGAGGGCGACGACGAAGACGAGGAGGAGGGCGATCGTGTAGGCGATCCCGAAGGGCCCGACCACGCCGGACGGAGCGGCCTCGGTGCGGGTCCCCTCGGTGTCGACGGCCGTCCAGAGGAGCCCGTAGCGGGTGTCGCCGACGGCCGAGAACGCCGCGTTGCCGTCGAGGGAGACGGCCGCCCGCGCGCGCACGGCGGCGGCCGCGTCGCCGACCTGGGTGCCGGCCGGCTCGGTCAGCACGACGAAGCGCACGCCGAGGCTCTCGAGCGCGGAGGGGACGTCGTAGCCCGTCCGCGAGACGAGGTTGCCCGCCAGCTCGTCGATCGCGTCCGTGCTCTCGGCGCCGGTGTTCGCGAGGGTCGACTGCTGGTCGAGGGTCGCGCCCGCTCCGCGCTCCAGTCGGGCGAGGACGCCGCCGTCCGCCTGCGGGACGAGCACGATCGTGCCCACCCGCGGGTCGTTCCGGGCCTCGGCCGCCACGTAGGCGGGGAGCGAGCGGTCCGACGTGGTCGACACGGACGTGCCGGCGCCGGTCGGGAAGGCCACCGCGAGCGGACCGACCAGTGCTGCCGCCGCGGCCGTGACGACGAGCGCCGGCACCACGCGCACCGAGCGCACGGCGGCGAGCGAGAGCGACGCGCCGATCACCAGGCCGAGCCAGTAGAGGCTGAGACCGGTGCCGCTCCAGACGGAGACCGCCTCGGAGCCGGTGGTCGCGACCTGCACGCCCTGGGCGAGCGAGGCGGTCACGAGACCCGCCGCCGCCACGCCGACTCCGCCGAGGGCCGAGAGGTTGTTCGGGAGGAGGAGGGCGGCCAGCGCCGCGACGATCAGCGGCACGACGAGCACGGCCGTGACCAGCGGGGCGGCGGAGGCGCCGATCCCCAGACCGCCGAGGAACGCGAGCCATCCGTCGGGCAGACCGGCCGGGAAGCCGGCGAGCAGCGCGACGAGGTCCGACTGCGCGGAGGGCAGCGGGACGCCCGGATCCGCGAGGACGCCGAGCCAGTCGCCCCGCGGTGCGCGGGCGACCACCAGCGGGAAGAGGAGGACGGCCGCGGGGATCGGCAGGCCGAGGAAGCGGCCGATCCGCCGCCCCGAGGTGGCGACGACGACGAGCCAGATCACCAGGAGCGGCACGGCCAGCACCGGCGCGCACGCGACGACGGCCGCAGCCAGGATCGAGGCGCTCGCGGAGGCGGACCAGGAGCGGTACGCGCCGAACCCGGCGAAGAAGAGCCAGGGAAGCAGCACGTGCACCAGCAGCGGGGCGGGGCGCCCGTCGGCCTGCGCGGCGAAGAAGGCGGGAGCGAGGATGTAGACGAGGGCTCCGGCGGCGCGGGCGGTCGCGCGCGGGGTGAGCCGGGCGATCATCAGCCAGGCGCCGAGGGCGGCAGCGGGGAGCGCGACGAGGTAGAGCAGCACCATCGAGTAGCTGGGCGACCAGAAGGTCAGCGAGCCGAGCACGGCGAGGACGGCGGCGAACGGGTCCGCCGCGCCGATGAACCCCGAGCCGAGGTCGCGCCAGCCGTAGGCCGCGTTGCGCCACAGCTCGCCGACGGTCGGCGAGAGCGTCAGCAGACCACCGCCGCTGAGCGCGGGAGCAGCGAGGAGCGGCGTGTAGATCACCAGGCCGGCGAGCGCGGCGACGAGGACGACCCACACTCCCCCGCCCTGGAAGAAGTGCAGCGGATGGCGGTCCCGCCCGGCCTGCACGCGCACGGCGTCGTGGCGCACCGAGCGCAGCTGCCGCACCACGTCCAGCGGGATGCGCAGCGGCGCGATCGCCTTCCAGCCCACGTTCTTCGACGAGCGGAGAACGGTGCGGGCCCGCAGCACCTTCGTCCCCCCGAAGGCGACGACGAGGGCCGCCAGCAGCTCCCCTCCGACCAGCCCGGGCTGCTTGCGCAGCAGGCGCACGACCGCGCGGCCGATCGCCAGGGGGACGAGCGAGAGCCAGTGCAGGAGGAGGAGCGCGACGGGCGCGTAGGCGAGCCGGCGGTGCAGCTGCGCGGTGCGGTGCTGGCGCGCCCGGCGCCGCTCGCCGCTGTCGATGCGGCGGCCGTCGGGGCGCTGCAGCCCGATGCGGGCGGTGGTGACGCGGGCGTCCGGCACGCGGCTGACCCGGTGTCCGGCGAGCCGGGTGCGGATCGAGAAGTCGAGCGCGTCGTCGACGACCGGCAGGCCGGGGTCGAATCCGCCGAGCTCCTCCCAGAGGGAGTGGCGCACGAGCATGCCGCCGGCGGCGACGGCCAGGACGTCGGGCGTGGAGTCGTGCTGGCCCTGGTCGAGCTCGTCCTCGACGAGGTGGACGGTCGTGCCGTGCTTGGTGATCGACTCGCCGTAGCTGCGGATGTAGCCGGAGCGCGTCCAGTCCATGATCTTGGGGCCGGCGACCGCGACGGAGGGGGCGACCTCGACGGCTCCCAGCAGCGCCGCGAGGGCGCCGGGCTCGGGGGCGGAGTCCTGCGCGAGCAGCCACAGCCACTCGTCCTCTCCGGCCGGCGGCTGCATCACGCGGACAGCGCGGGCCACGGCCTGGCCGAAGGGGAGGTGCTCGGCGACCTGCACGAGCTGCGTCGGACCCCAGGACGCGAGGAGCTCGTCGGTCGTGTCCTTCGAGCCTCCGTCGACGAACACCGTCGCGTCGGGCTGACGGGTCTGCGCCCGCAGTGCCGCGAGGGTTCGTTCCAGATAGGCCGCGCCGTTGCGCGCGACGAGGACGGCGGTGACTCGTGGATACATCGCGGACCACCCTAAGCGATGCCGCCGCGCCGCCCGCCTGCGGCTCGCCGCCCCGTCGGTCGGGTCGCGGCGAGGAGGGGACTAGGCCCGGCGGCGCAGCTTCCGGCGCTCGCGCTCGGAGAGGCCGCCCCAGATGCCGAAGCGCTCGTCGTTCTCGAGCGCGTACTCGAGGCACTGCGCCCGGACCTCGCACGAGGTGCAGATCTTCTTGGCGTCGCGGGTCGAGCCGCCCTTCTCGGGGAAGAAGGCCTCGGGGTCGGTCTGCGCGCACAGCGAGTCGACCTGCCAGGAGAGCGCGCCCCCCGGCGCCTCGGTCGCGGTGTCGATACCGGGTCGGACCCCGGGCACGCCCAGACGGACCGGATCGACGAACCAGTCCTCAGGGACTCCGGAGTGCTGTTCCGGAAGCGTCATGCCGTCTCCTGCCCCGCCTGCGAACCGATGATCGGCGGCCGCTCCTCCCGGAGCCGCTGCCTAGGTAATTACAGCGGTGTCATTCGCTCAGGTCAAGTCGCGGACCATAAACCCTCAACCCGCCGTGGAGGGTTCACGACACACCGGCGTGTCGCGAACGTGAGATCCGATCAGGCCGTCGCGGCGCTCCGTGCGCGCCATGCGCTCTCCACCATCTCGGCGACGGTGTGCCGCATCTCCCAGCCCAGGTCGCGGGCCGCCGTCTCACCGGAGGCGACGATGCGGGGCGGATCGCCCGGCCGCCGCGGGGCGACCTCGGGCGTGAAGGCGATGCCGGTGCTGTCGGCGATCGCGCGCATGATCTCCCCGACGGAGGCCCCGGATCCGCTGCCCAGGTTGTAGACCGGGTCGATCGGCTCGCTCGTGGCCAGGCGGCGCGCCGCGGCGACGTGCGCGAGCGCCAGGTCGGCGACGTGGATGTAGTCGCGGACGCAGGTGCCGTCCGGCGTCGGGTAGTCGTCGCCGTTGATCCGGGGCGTGCGGCCGTCCAACAGAGCCTCGAAGACGAGGGGGAAGAGGTTGTGGGGGCTGGTGTCGTAGACGTCCGGGTAGCCGGACCCGACGACGTTGAAGTAGCGCAGGGAGGCGTGCCGGACGCCGTGCGCCCGCCCCGCGTCCGCGAGCAGCCACTCGCCGATCAGCTTCGACTCGCCGTAGGGCGACTCCGGGCTCTTGGGGGTGTCCTCGGTGACGATCTCGACGTCGACCGCGCCGTAGACGGCAGCGCTCGAGGAGAAGACGATCGAGGAGACCCCGGCGCGCTCCATCGCCGCCAGCACGCGCATGGTGCCGGTGACGTTCTGCTCGTACGTGTGCAGGGGGCGCTGCACCGAGACTCCGGCGTACTTGAACCCGGCGACGTGGACGACGCCCTCGATGTCGTGCTCGGCGAGCACGCGGTCGAGCAGGGCCTCGTCGAGGATCGAGCCCTGGTGGAACGGGACGCCCTCGGGCACGAACGACGCGTGCCCCGAGGAGAGGTCGTCGAGGACGACGGGGTCGATGCCCTGCTCCGAGAACGCGCGCACCACGTGCGCCCCGATGTACCCGGCTCCCCCGGTGACCAGCCATGCCATGTGGATCCTCCTCGGTGCGGGCCCGCGACTCCGCGCGCCGGAAGACACCCTAGCGGCGGGGATCGACGGCGCGGATCGGCCGGATGACGACGGGTGGCGATATCCTGCCGTCGTGCTCCGCTCCGTCGCCCTCCTCGCCCTGCCCGGCCTCGCGCCGTTCGAGTTCGGGGTCGTCTGCGAGGTGTTCGGGATCGACCGCGGCGCCGACGGAGGTCCCGCCCTCGACTTCCGGATCGCCACTCCCGATCCGGGCCCCGTCCGCACGAGCCTCGGATTCGACCTGCTGATCGCCGATGGTCTCCACGCGGCCCGGGACGCGGACCTGATCGCCGTCCCCGCCCACGGCCGCGGGCCCGCCGACGAGCAGGTGCTCGACCTCCTACGCGAGGCTCACGAGCGCGGCGCGTGGATCCTCAGCGTCTGCAGCGGGGCCTTCACCCTGGCGCAGGCGGGCCTACTCGACGGCCGGCGCGCGACCACCCACTGGATGCACGCCGCCGAGCTCGCCCGGCGCTTCCCCTCCGTCACGGTGGACCCCGAGGTCCTCTACGTGCAGGAGGGGCGCATCGTGACGAGCGCGGGCACCGCGGCCGGCATCGACGCGGCGCTGCACGTGGTGCGCGAGGAGCTGGGCGCGACGGCGGCGAGCGTCGTCGCCCGGCGGATGGTCGTGCCCCCGCAGCGCCACGGCGGGCAGGCGCAGTACCTGCGGACCCCCGTTCCCGAGGCGCGCGCGGACTCGCTGGCCGAGGTCACCGAGTGGATGCTGGAGCACCTCGACGAGGACCTCTCGATCGAGGCGCTGGCCCGTCGCGCCGTGATGGCCCCCCGCACCTTCGCGCGCCGCTTCCGGGCCGACCTCGGCACGACTCCGCTCGCCTGGCTCACCCGCCAGCGCCTCCTCCGGGCGCAGGTGCTGCTGGAGGAGACGGAGCTGACCCTCGAGGCGGTCGCCGCGCGGGTCGGCTTCGGCACGGCCGCGGTGATGCGCCACCACTTCACGCGCGTCCTGCGGACCACGCCGGCGGCCTACCGCCGCACGTTCGCCGCCTGAGCGGCCGGCACCGGGATCGCTGGAGGGATCAGACCGTCGCGACGAAGAGCGTGCCCCGTCCGGTGACGGCGAGAGTGCCCTCCGACGGGGTCACGAACACGCTGCCGCCGCGCTCGACGTGGACCGAGCCCTCGGCGCCCTCGAGCGAGAACGAGCCCTCGGTCGCGATCGCGATGGCGGGTCCGTGCAGGGCGACGCGGGCCGGCGTCTCCGACTCCGGCTCCACGACGGCGAGCACGAAGTCGGGGACGTCCGGACGGTAGACGCGCACGCCCGGTCCGGCCTGCTCGGCCGGGAGGTAGGGCACGGGCAGCGGCGAGAACTCGAGCACGCTCACCAGCTCGGGCACGTCGATGTGCTTGGGCGTGAGGCCCCCGCGCAGCACGTTGTCGGAGGCGGCCATCAGCTCCACGCCCGTGCCCGCGAGGTAGGCGTGGATGTTGCCGGCGGGGAGGTAGAGCACCTCGCCACGGGCGAGGCGGACGCGGTTGAGCAGGAGCGAGAGCACGATGCCGGGGTCGCCCGGGTAGCTCTCGGCCAGGTCCCGGACCGTGGTCGTCTCGAGGCGGTCGTCGCCCGCGGACGCCGCGACGACCGCGGACACCAGCGCGGCGACCTCGGCGCGGTCGCCGTCGGCGAGCAGCCACGACACGGCGCCGCGGAGGACCTCCGAGGGCTCGCCCTCGAGCGTCCGGGCGAACCGCGCGATCGCGGCCGCCTCCTCCGCCGGGGCGCGCCCGGCCAGCTCGGCGAGCAGCGCCCGGGCGTCCGCCGGCTCGCGGAAGCCGCAGAGCGCGTCGAAGCTCTCGCTGAGCGCGTAGATCAGCTCGGGCTTGTGGAACGGGTCCTTGTAGTTGCGATCGGCGGCGTCGCGGGGGATGCCGGCCTCCTCCTCCTCGACGAACCGGCGCCGGGCCCGCTCGGACGAGGGGTGGGCCTGGAGCGACAGCGGCCCGCCCGCCGCGAGGATCTTGAGCAGGAACGGCAGACGGGGAGCGCCCGAGACCGGATCGACCGACCCCTCCACTCCGGCGAGCGCCGCCTCGGGGTGCTCGGCGATCCACTCGGCGAGCGTGCCGGCGCCGACCGAGGCGGGGTCGAGGATGCGCGCGGGCGAGCCCGGGTGCGCGCCGAGCCAGAGCTCGGCCTCGGGGGCGCCGGAGGGCGCGGTGCCGAGGGCCTCCGAGATGCCGGTGAGCGAGCCCCAGGCGTAGTCGCGGGGGGTGTTGCCGATCGGGATGAACACGGGAGCGCTGGCCTTCCGTCCGAGGGGTGGGTCCGAGCCGCTCAGCCGGACGCGCCGGGGCCGCTCCGCTGCGACGCTAGCAGGATCCACAACGCGGGCCCGGGAGGAGGGCCCGCCTGTTGGTGCTCTCCGCCAGAGGACGCGGCACTCGCAGGCGCGCTTCGTACGCTGGGAGTCGCAGCACTGTCGCCGTCGGAGCGGTCGCCGTGCCGCATCCGACGAGCGAGGGAGCACAGAGCATGGACAGCACGACCTTCGAGACCCTGGGGGCCGACTTCTACGGGTTCGAGGCGGCGCTCACGCCCGCCGAGAAGGAGCTGCTGGTCGGCGTCCGCGCGTTCCTCGAGGAGCAGGTGCGGCCGATCGCCGACGAGTACTGGGAGCGCGCGGAGTTCCCGCGGCAGCTGATCCCCGGGATCCACGCCACCGGCGTCATCGGCCTCTCCTGGCCCGAGACCCGCGCGATCGAGAACTCCGCCGTGTTCCGCGGCTGGGTGGCGCTCGAGCTGGGCCGGGTGGACGCTGGCATCGCGACCTACGTCGGCGTGCAGAACGGCCTGGTGATGGGCACGGTCGGCGTCGCCGGCTCCGAGGAGCAGCGCGCCGAGTGGCTGCCGAAGCTCGCCTCGGGCGAGGTCGTCGGCGCCTTCGGCCTCACCGAGCCGCACTCCGGCTCCGACTCCGCCCAGGGCCTGCGCACCACCGCCCGCCGGGACGGCGACGACTGGATACTCGACGGCGAGAAGCGCTGGATCGGCAACGCGACCTTCAGCGACGTGACCGTGATCTGGGCGAAGGACGCGGAGGACGGCCAGGTGAAGGGCTTCCTCGTCCCCACCTCGACGCCGGGCTACCGCGCCACCGCCATCGCGCGCAAGCAGAGCCTGCGCACGGTGCAGAACGCCGACATCGTGCTCGAGGGCGTCCGCGTCCCGGAGTCGCTGCGCCTGCAGGGCGCGAACTCGTTCCGCGACACCGCGAAGGTGCTCCGGCTCACCCGTGCCGAAGTCGCCTGGCAGGCCATCGGCGTCGCGATCGGCGCCTACGACGCGGCGCTGCGCTACGCGAAGGAGCGCGTGCAGTTCGGCAAGCCGCTCGTCGGGCACCAGCTGGTGCAGGACCTCCTGGTCAAGAGCATCGGCAACATCACGGCCAGCATCGCCCTGGCGACCCGCGTGTCCGAGATGCTCGACGCAGGCGAGCAGCGCGACGAGCACTCCGCCCTCGCGAAGGCCTACGCGACGGCCCGGATGCGCGAGACCGTCGCCTGGTGCCGCGAGGTGATGGGCGGCAACGGCATCGTCCTCGACTACGGCGTCGCCCGCTTCTTCGCCGACGCGGAGGCCCTCTACTCCTACGAGGGCACCCGCGAGATGAACACGCTGATCGTCGGCCGCTCGATCACCGGCACCGCTGCGTTCGTCTGAGCCTCCCCGGCCGGGGAGGGTGCGGCGGCGCGCCCGGCACGCCGCCGCGCCGCCCCCGCTCCCTAGACTGGTCGCCATGATCCGACGCGCCGCCCCCGCCGCTCCCCGAGCGCTCGCGGTGGCGGTGCTGGCCGTGCTGCTGGCCGGCCAGTCGCTGCGGAACCTCGCCGGATGGTGGGGCTGGGGCGTCGTCGTCGCGGTGCTCCTGGGCGCCTCGATCGCCGTGCTCGTCCGCGCCCGCCCCCGCCTGCGCTGGGCCCGCACGCCGAAGTCGCTGGTCCTCTTCCTCGGGCTCGCGGTGCTCTCGCTGCTGTGGTCCGCCTATCCGGGAGCGAGCGCGATCGGAGTCACGGCGCAGCTCGCGACGACGCTCGGCGGCGTCGTCCTCGCCGTCACGCTGAGCAGCCGGGAGCTGCTCACGGCTCTCGGACGGGCCCTGCGCCTCTCCGTCGGCCTGTCGCTCCTCTTCGAGCTCGTGGTCGCGGTCGTCGTGCGGCAGCCCGTCCTGCCGTTCGGCGTCGAGCCTCCCGCCGACGGACCGACGCCCGACGCCTTCTACTGGTCGCAGGCCGCCCTCTTCACCGGCGAGCCCGTCCAGGGGATCGTCGGCAACCGCAACCTCCTCGGCTTCCTCGCCCTGCTCGGCCTGATCGTGATCGCGATCGAGCTGGCGGCCCACTCGATCCGGCGCCGGTGGGGAGCGGTCTGGGTCGCCCTGTTCGTCGCGACCCTCCTGCTCACCCGCTCGGCGACCGTCCTGCTCTGCCTCGTCGCCGTCGTCCTCGCGGCCGCGTTCGCGCTCTGGGCTCGCCGGAGGGGCGAGTCCCGCCGGCGTCCCGTCTACCTGACCGCCGCGGGGCTGGCGGTGGCGGCCGTCGCCGGAGGCGCCGCGGGCTGGGGCGCCCTCCTCGGCCTGCTCGGCAAGAGCGAGGACGCCACGGGCCGCCTCGACATCTGGGACTCGGTGATCGCGCTCACGCTGCAGCGCCCGGTCCTCGGCTGGGGCTGGGTCAGCTACTGGGCTCCCTGGGCCGCCCCGTTCGACACCCTCGCCGAGCGCAAGGGCGTGCTCTACCTGCAGGCCCACGACGCCTGGCTCGACGTCGCCCTCCAGCTGGGAGCGGTCGGCCTCGTCCTCTTCGCGGCGCTCGCCGTCTCGACGCTGTGGCGCTCCTGGTTCCGCGCGGTCGACCGCCCGCGGCGCGACGCGACCTCGACCCTCCCCTACACGGCCGTCAGCCTCGCTCCGCTGCTGATCGTGGTCGCCCTCCTGGCGCAGTCGCTGTTCGAGAGCCGGATCCTGATCGAGGGAGGCTGGCTGCTCCTCGTCCTCTTCGCGGTGCAGACCAAGCGGCCGGCGAGCGAGACGCCCGAGGTCCTCGCCGCGACCCCGCTCCCCCTCGCCGACGCCTCCCCGAGGCGATGAGGCCCCGCCGCCCCTCGCTCCCCGCCTCCGTCGCCGACGCGACGGCGTCCCCGCAGTTCGCGGCGGCCCTCGCGCAGACCACTCTCGTCACCGTCCTCTGCGCTCCGGCGGTCCGCGGACTCCTCGGCTGGCCCGGCTACATCGCCGCCGTCGCCACGCTCACCGCCCTCGCCGCGGTCATGCTCGTCCTGCGGCGCGGGCGGCTCGACTGGGAGGGCCTGCTGCCCACGAGCATCCTGGTGTTCCTCGGCTGGATCGCGCTCAGCGTGCTGTGGAGCGACTACACCTGGGCCACGGTCTCGAGCGTCGTCTACCAGTTCGCCCTGGCGTTCCTGGCGATCGCGATCGGCCTCACGCGCGACATCATCCAGATCATCCGCTCGGTCGGCGACGTGCTGCGGGTCGTGCTGATCGCCTCGCTGGCCGTGGAGGTGCTCTCGGGGGTGCTGATCGACCAGCCGCTGCGCTTCCTCGGCGTGGAGGGCCTGCTCGCGGTCGGCGGGCCGATCCAGGGACTCGTCGGCACGCGCAACCAGCTCGGGCTGGTCTGCCTGCTGGCGATCGTGACGTTCTCGGTGGAGCTGATGACCCGCTCCGTCGCCCGCGGGCCGGCCGTCGCCTCGATCGCCCTCGCCGCGGTCACCCTCCTCTTCACGCGCTCCGCCGTGAGCGCGGGCGTGCTCGCCGTGGCCGTCGTCGTCGCCCTCGCTCTGCGCTGGGTGCGCCACGGCGACGGCACCCACCGCCGTCGGCGGCAGCTCACGGTGCTCGGCGTCGCCGCCGCGGCCTCCCTCACCGTGTGGCTCCTGCGCTACCGGGTGATCGAGCTGCTGAACGCGGGCAGCGAGTTCGAGTTCCGGCTGCGGCTCTGGCAGCAGGTCTGGCGCTTCACGGACCTCGCTCCGATCGTCGGCTGGGGCTGGGTGGGCTACTGGCGGCCCGACCTCTACCCCTTCACCGCCATCGACTACCTCTCGGGCCGCCCGCACTCGTCGAGCCTCAACGCGCTCTTCGACGTGGCCCTGCAGGTCGGCGCGGTCGGGGTGGTCCTCTTCGTCGTGCTGATCGGCCTCGCGCTCTGGCGCTCCTGGCTGATCGCCTCCGAGCGCAAGGCGGTCGTGCACGTCTGGCCGGTGCTGGTGCTGACCGTGCTGATGGTCACCGCGCTGGCCGAGAGCTCGATCCTGCTCGACGCCGGCTGGCTGCTCGTGGTGCTCTGCGCGATGCGCGCGGCCCAGGGACTGAGCTGGCGTCGGCTCCTGCACCCGCGGGACTGACCGGACTCCTCAGCGCCCGCGCCGCCGCGCCACCTGGCGGAGCACGGCGAGGTGCTCCTCCCGGCAGCGCTCCCAGCTGAAGGACCGGGCACGCTCGACGCCGAGCGGGCCGAGCTCGCCGGTCCGCTCGATCGCCTCGAGGATCCCGTCCGCGATCGAGCGCGGCTCGAGCGGATCGACGTAGACCGCGGCGTCCCCGCAGATCTCCGGGAGCGAGCCCGCGTCGGACGCGGCGACCGGGCATCCCGACGCCATCGCCTCGATGGGAGGGAGGCCGAAGCCCTCGTAGAGGCTCGGGAACGCCAGCACCGCGGCTCGGCGGTAGAGGTCGGCGAGCTCCTCCGGAGTGACGTGGCCGCGCCACTCGACGAAGTCCGGCAGCGGGCCGAGGCGGTCCAGATCCCCTCCGGTCAGCACGAGCCGGAGGGCGTGCCCCTGCTCCCGCAGGAGGCGCACCGCCTCGAACAGGCGGGCGTGGTTCTTGTGCGGCCAGGCGCGCGCCGGGTAGAAGACGAAGTCCTCGCGTGTGCCCAGATTCGCGACGAAGCGCCGGGTGTCCACGCCGAGATGCGACACGTGGATCCGCTCCTCCGGGATGCCCAGCAGCTCGACGATCCGCCCCTTGGTGAAGGCGCTGATGGTGATGACCGCGTCGGCGCGGCGAGCGGTCGCCTCGTAGGCGAGCCGGCGGAAGACGCGCTCGACGCGGGGGAAGAGGTGCGGGAGGTCGCGGTGCTGCAGGTCGAACAGCATCTGCACGTGCCCCTGCCGCCGCGACGGCCACGGGAGCGGGACCGTGAACGGGAAGTAGAGCACCGCGTCCCGGCCGAGGCGCCGGCGCAGGCGCGGCGTGCGCAGGAGCGCCTGGAGCATCCCCACGGCCCGGCGGCGGTGGCCCGCCCCGCTGACGACCCCCTCGGCCACGACCTCGGGCACGCCCTCGCTGAAGCCGCGGGCGTTCTCCGGGACGAGCACCTGCACGGCGGGTCCCTCCTCCCCCGGCCGCGGCGCCAGGAGGCGCGTGAGCGCGCGCGCGTAGGTCTCGCCGCCGCCCATCCCGCCCGGGTCGACGGTGAGCACGGCGAGCGTGACGGGGCGGAGTTCCGGCATGGCGTCCAATCGGTCCGAAGCCCGGCCAGGATACCGGCGGGCCGCACCGCTCCCGGCGCCCGGCCGTGCCCGTGGGTAGTATGTGTCCCGCTGTCATCGACCCCGACGAATTGGACCACCACGTGCCCCGCGCTTTGATCACCGGAATCACCGGCCAGGACGGCCTCTACCTCGCCGAGCTCCTCCTCTCGAAGGGCTACGAGGTCTTCGGGCTCGTCCGCGGGCAGAACAACCCCAAGTACGAGCTGGTCCGCCGCACCGTGCCCGAGGTGACCCTGCTCACCGGCGACCTGACCGACGTGTCGAGCCTGGTGCGCGTGCTCGCCGCCGCCCAGCCCGACGAGGTCTACAACCTCGGTGCGATCTCATTCGTCGCCTACTCGTGGGAGAACGCGTCGCTCACCACCGACGTGACCGGCAAGGGCGTCCTCAACATCCTCGAGGCGACCCGCCTCTACGCCGGCTCCGACATGTCGCGCGTGAAGTTCTACCAGGCCTCCTCCTCCGAGATGTTCGGCAAGGTCCAGCAGGTCCCGCAGAGCGAGGAGACGCTGCTCTGGCCGCGCTCGCCCTACGGAGTGGCCAAGGTCTTCGGCCACTACATGACCATCAACTACCGCGAGTCGTACGGCATGCACGCCTCCTCCGGCATCCTCTTCAACCACGAGTCGCCCCGCCGCGGCCCGGAGTTCGTCACCCGCAAGATCAGCCTCGCGGTCGCCCGCATCAAGCTTGGCCTCCAGGAGACGCTGGAGCTCGGCAACCTCGACGCGAAGCGCGACTGGGGCTTCGCCGGCGACTACGTCGACGCGATGTGGCGCATGCTGCAGCAGCCCGAGGGCGACGATTACGTGGTCGCGACCGGCGAGACCCACGAGATCCGCGAGTACCTCGACATCGCCTTCAACCACGTCGGCATCGAGGACTGGACCCCGTACGTGACCCAGAACCCCGCGTTCATGCGTCCCGCCGAGGTGGACCTGCTGATCGGCGACCCGGCGAAGGCGCGCGACGTCCTCGGCTGGGAGCCGAAGGTCTCGTTCCCCGAGCTCGTGGCGATGATGGTCGAGAACGACCTCGCCGAGCAGTCCGCGCTGATCAAGTAGTCATGCCTGCCGCTCTCGTCACCGGAGCGAGCGGTCAGGACGGGGGCTACCTCGTCGAGCGCCTGCTCGCCGACGGCTGGGAGGTCTCCGCGCTCGTGCGCGGGACCGACGACGCCGCTCTTCCCGCCGCCGTCCGCGCCTTCGAGGGCGATCTCCGCGACGCCTCCGGCCTCGGCCGTATCGTCGCGGAGGCGCAGCCGGACACGGTCTTCCACCTCGCCGGCCTCTCCTCCGTCGCGCTCTCGTGGAAGGAGCCCGTGCTCACGGCCGAGGTGACCGGCACCGCGGTCGCCGCGCTCCTGGAGGCCTCGCTGGCGCTCCAGGAGTCGGCGGGCCGGGAGGTCCGCTTCGTCCAGGCCTCCTCCTCCGAGATCTTCGGGGCCGCGACCGAGAACCCGCAGACCGAGCGGACCCCGATCCGCCCCGTCTCCCCTTACGGAGCCGCGAAGGCGTTCGCGCACCACCTCGTCGCGGTCTACCGCGGCCGAGGGCTCCACGCCTCGTCCGGCATCCTCTACAACCACGAGTCGCCGCGTCGGCCGCTCGGCTTCGTCACCCGCAAGATCACCGCCGGAGTCGCGGCGATCGCGACGGGCGCCGAGTCGGAGCTCTCGCTCGGCAATCTCGACGCGCGCCGCGACTGGGGCTGGGCCCCCGACTACGTGGACGCCCTCGTGCGCGCCTCGCGTGCCGAGGAGGCGGGCGACTACGTCGTGGCGACCGGAGTCGCGCACTCGGTCCGCGACTTCGTCCGTGCCGCCTTCACCGCGGCCGGCATCGACGACTGGGAGCAGCGGGTCACGATCGACCCGCGGTTCGCGCGCCCCGTGGACGCCCCCGAGATGCGCGGGGACGCCTCCCGGGCCCGCGAGGTGCTCGGCTGGGCGCCGACCGTCGGCTTCGAGGAGATCGTCGCCCGCATGGTCGAGAACGACCTCGAGCTGGCGCGCCGCTCCCGCTGAGCCGCGCGCACCGCGTGCAGAAGGCCCCCGCTCCTGGAGCGGGGGCCTTCTGCACGCGGTGGATCGAGGACGCCTAGGCGGTCGCGTCCGACTGCTCGGCCCGGGCCCGCTCGTCGACGCCCTTGCCCTCGACGAGGTACGACCAGACGCGGGCGGCGTACTCGTCCCAGGTGCCGCCGTCGATCGCGAGCGCCTCCGCCGAGAGCCGCGCGTGCAGCTCGTCGTCGGTCAGCAGCCGCTCGAGGGCCGCGGCGATGTCGTGGTCGTCGTGCGGATCGACGAACAGTGCGCCGCCCGAGGCGGAGACCTCGTGCATGCTGCCGAATCCGGAGGTCACGACCGGGGTGCCGACCGAGATCGACTCCACGATCGGGAGACCGTAGCCCTCGTTGATCGAGGGGAACACGGTGCACCGGGCCAGGCGGTAAGCGCTCCAGAGCAGCGCGTCGGTGATCTTGGAGAGCGAGCGGACCGGACGGCCCTGGCCCTCGAGGACCTCGAGTCGGTACTCGAACTCGGCGCTGCTCCAGGCGTTGCCGCCGATGAAGACCAGGCTGAAGCGCACGCCCCGGCGCCAGAGCAGCTCGGCGGCCTGGAGCACCGCCAGGTGGTTCTTCCGCGGCTCGTGGCTGCCGACGCAGACGACGAGCGGGAGGTCACCGGTCACCAGCGAGCGCGCGGCGGTGGCCAGTTCCTCGTCCGAGACGCTCTCCGGCTGCGAGGGCAGCAGGATCGGCCGGATGTCCGGCCCCTGCATCCCGACGCTGCCGAGCATGTGGCGCCAGCCGGAGTACTCGGTAGCGGCCGCCTCGGAGATGGTCGCGATGCGGTCCATGTGCGACACAGCGACGAGCGTGCGCGAGAAGGCGGCGCTGATGCCGGTGCTCGCCGTCTCGGCGGTGGTGACCGGCACGCAGTCGAAGCCGATGGTGCCCGTGCGGTTGCCGCTGAACTCGGCGAGGGCGGAGACGCGCGACGTCCGCTCGTCCTCCACGGCGAGCTCGGGCAGGAGGTAGGTGCCCTGCCACGGGACGATCACGCGGGAGCGGTCCTCCGCGGCGTCGGGCACGTCGCCCGAGACGGCGTTCCGGCTCTGCTCCGGGGTGAGCATGACGAGCGACTCGTGGGTCGAGTCCCAGCCGGCGAGCAGGATCTCGTGGTCGCGCGTCCAGCGGACGAGGCTCTGGCGCACCACGCGCTGGATGCCCGTGGCCAGTCCCGTGCGCGCGGTGTGGTGAACGTCGACGACGACCGCGCCGACGACCACCTCGACCTCGGGGTGGTGGAAGCGGGCGAAGACCCGGTTCGAGGCGATGGTGGACGCGGCGTGGGTGAGCAGACCGGCGGTGCCGTCCAGCCGGGCCCGGCGGCGGCCGTCGACGACGTCCTCCCGGCGCGGGAGCGTGCCGCGGAGGACGGCGAGCACCAGCCAGACCTCGCGGTCGGTGGGGGCGGGCAGCAGAACGCTCAGCTGTCCGGTGAGGGCGTCGACGCTGCCCAGCGGCTCCACAGTGGGGGCCAGGGTGCGCACCAGGGTGGCGAGACGGTCGACCAGGTACTGCTTAGAGCGCACGGGGCGCCTCCTCGTGCTCGATGAGGGCCGAGGGGCCGATCAGGGCGGCCCACAGCTCCCGGGCGTAGTCGTCCCAGGTGCGCTCGGGCCGCTCTGCCGCCTCGAGGCGGAGCTCGTCGACGAGCTCCGGCGACGTCAGCAGGCGGCGCATGCCGTCGGTGATCTCCTCGTCGGACTCCGGGTCGATCAGGACGCATCCGCCGTGCTCGGCGATCTGCGCCGTACTGCCGTAGCGCGAGGTCAGCACGGGGAGCCCGATCGACAGCGCCTCGGCGACCGGCAGGCCGTACCCCTCGTGCAGCGACGGGAACGCCAGGAACAGCGCCTCCCGGTAGCTCGCGATCAGGACGTCGTCGTCGGCTCCGCGGAGCACCTCGACCGGGCGTCCGGCGGCGACCAGCTCGCGCACGCGGGGATCGAAGACCTGGTGCGCCCAGGGGTTGGCCCCGCCGATGAAGCGGACGCGGAAGCGCAGGCCCTCGCGCCAGAGGACCTCGGCGGCGTGCAGCACCGCGAGATGGTTCTTGCGTGGCTCCTGGCTGCCGACGCAGAGCACGAGCGGCAGGCCGGACGCGCTCCGGCCCTCGGAGCGCAGGCCGTCCGGGAGCTCCACGGGCAGCGGGACCGGGACGACGGTCGGGCCGGTGAGGCCCTGAGCGGGGAGCGCTCGCACGAAGCCCTCGAACTCCAGCGCAGCCGCGGCGCTCACCGTGGCGACGCGCTCGGCGTGCTTGACCACGGAGAGGAAGTTGACGAAGCGCACCGTCTCCTCCGGCGGCACCGTGTCGGCGCTGACGACGGGGATGGCGTCGTGGCCGAGGACGACGACCTCGTTGCCGGAGTACTCGGCGAGGGCCGCGAGCGGCCCGCACTGGTTGTAGTCGGGCACCGAGGGGATGACGACGACGCTGCGGTAGGGCACGACGAACTCGATGCGCTCCGGATCGCCGTGCTCCCAGTCGCGCCGCCCGGCGGAGGACCAGTCGACGACGCGCTCGTGCTCGATCGCGCTCAGGCGCCGGAAGGACATCGATCCGTGAACCCAGGCGATCGGGACGATCTCGTGCTCGGCGTCCCAGCGGGACACGGTCTGGCGCACGACCCGCTGGACGCCGGTGTTGTGCCCGTGGCGGGCGGGGAAGTCGACGTCGATCAGGACGGCCCCGGTGACGACCTCGACGCGGGCGTCCAGATCGGCGAACCCGGTCGCGGTGCGGGAGCCGGCCTCGAGGAAGATGCGCAGCGCCGCCTCCTCGGGGGCGAGCTCGAGGGCGCGGCGGAACCAGTCGAACAGCTCGCTCGTCGGGTACGCGGCCGTGAACGACACCAGCGCGACCCAGGTCAGCTCGTCGTCCTGGCGCGAGCGGATCTCGCGGGCCACCTCGTCGAGGTACGGGCCGGGCCCGCGGGTGCGCAGCGAGGCGCGGCGCTCCTCGTCGAAGAGGAGCGCGCCGATCTGCTCCAGGCGCTGCAGCATCGCCTCCGTGCGGTGGGCGCGCGCGGCGGCCGCGCCGGCGGCCGAGACCTGCGACCGGTCGCTCATCGCGCCCGACCGGACAGGCGCCGCTTCACGAAGCGCGCGCTGTGGCCGACGGCGCCCGACAGCCCGAGCTGCTCGACGCGGATCTGGAAGGTGCGCACCAGGCGGAGCGGCTTCGTCACCCGCCAGGAGAGGGTGCGCTCGAAGCCGGAGGCGGTCACTCCGCCCACCTGGATCCGCTCGACCCACTCGTCGAAGGGGTCGTTGAGGAGGGAGTCGACCTGCGCGCGCAGGCGGGCGAGCTCCTCGTCCGGGGACTCGGGCTCGGCGAGACGGGGCTCCACCGGAACCCCGGACGTGCGCGCGGGCTCCGCCGGGACGGCTGCGGGAGCGGCGTCGCCGACGGCCGACTCGAGGCTCGGGTCGGGAGCGGGAGGAGCGTCCTCGCCCGTGCCGCCGAGGACGGGGGCGGGGTCCCCAGCGCTCTGCGGCGCCGGGTCCAGGGGGACGTCGGAAGGCTGCGTGGGCATGGCGAACACCTCGTTCGTGTCGTTCAGTCGGCGAGCGGGAGCAAGACTACCCGCCATGCGCCGCGCACCGGCACGCCAGCCAGGGGGCTCCAGGGTGGGCCGCACGTATAATGATGCGGTCCGTCGCCCGGCGGAGGCCGAGAGCTTGGAGTTCCATGCCCAGCAAAGCTGTGGATCGCGCGCGCGCGATCGCCGACGAGCCGTTCCAGATCGCCGGCACCACGTCGGCCGTCGGCGGCGGCTCGGGCGGCTTCGTCGCCTCCCTCGCCGAGATCCTGCGGCACCGCGAGCTGCTCCGCCTGCTCGTGGGGCGCGAGCTGAAGTCGCGCTACAAGGACAGCAGCCTGGGCTTCGTCTGGAGCCTCGTCCGGCCGCTGATCATGCTCCTCATCTACTACGTGGCGATCGGCCAGATCCTCGGGGCCTCTCGCGGCGTCCCGAACTTCGCGATCTTCGTCTTCTCGGGGCTCACCCTCTGGGGCCTGTTCAGCGAGATCGTGACCGCGGGCACCACGTCGATCCTCGGCAACGGCGGACTGATCAAGAAGGTGTACCTGCCGCGGGAGATCTTCCCGGTGGCGGCCATCGGCTCGGCCCTCTTCAACTTCGGTGTGCAGTTCGTCGTCCTGATCGCGGGAGCCGTCCTCACGGGCTCGCTGATCTTCGGCGTCCAGCTCCTCTACATCGTGCCCGCGCTGGCGATCGTGCTCGTGTACGGCCTCGCGCTGGCCCTGGCCCTCTCGGCCCTCAACGTCTACCTCCGCGACGTCCAGTTCCTCGTCGAGGTCGGGCTGCAGATCTTCTTCTGGCTCTCCCCCATCGTCTACGCGTGGAACTTCGTCGTCGCCGCCTCGACCGGAGCGGGCCACGGCTGGGCCGAGCAGCTCTACCTCATCAACCCGATCTCTAACGCGATCCTCGCCTTCCAGCGCGCGATCTGGGGAGACGGCTCGCGCGTCAGCATCATCGACGGCAAGGAGATCGCCCCCCAGGTGTGGCCGCCGGACATGGAGCTGCGCCTTCTCATCGTCCTCGTCGTCGGGCTGGTGTTCGTGTGGATCGGCCACCGGATCTTCCGCCGCCTCGAGGGCAACTTCGCCCAGGAGATCTGATCGTGACCCTCACCAGCAAGCAGGAGTCCGTGCCCGCCTCCTCCGGCACCCCGACCGTCGTCCGGGTGCGCAACGCCTCCAAGCGCTTCGTCATCCGCAAGGACAAGTCGTTCAAGGAGCGGATCGTCAACTTCGGCCGCGGGCGCAAGCACCGCGACGAGTTCTGGGCACTCCGCGACGTCGACCTCGAGATCCCACTGGGCTCGACCGTCGGCCTCATCGGCGCGAACGGATCGGGCAAGAGCACGCTCCTCAAGCTCATCGGCGGCATCGTGCAGCCGACGACCGGCACCGTGGAGCGCCGCGGACGCCTCGCCGCGCTCCTCGAGCTCGGAGCGGGCTTCCACCCCGACCTCACCGGGCGCGAGAACGTCTACCTCAACGGCGCGATCCTCGGACTCTCGCGCAGCGAGCTGGACAGCAAGTTCGACTCGATCGTCGACTTCTCCGAGATCGCCGAGTTCATCGACACCCAGGTCAAGTTCTACTCGTCGGGCATGTACGTGCGGCTCGCCTTCGCTATCGCGATCCACACCGATCCCGACCTGCTGCTGGTCGACGAGGTGCTCGCCGTCGGCGACGAGCCGTTCCAGCGCAAGTGCATGGACCGCATCCGCGCCTTCCAGCGCGCGGGGAAGACCATCGTGCTGGTCACCCACTCGCTCGAGCAGGTCGGCGAGCTCTGCGACCGCACCATCGTCCTCGAGAAGGGCACCGTCGTCTTCGACGGCGAGACCTCCGAGGGACTCCAGGTCCTCCGCGAGAGCTTCGAGGACCGTCGGGCCGCCCGCCAGGAGCGCGAGGCCGAGGCCGCCGAGGCCGCGGACGAGCCCGCCCCCCAGCTCATCGAGATCCTGGGCTGCCGACTGCGCGGCGGATCGATCGAGCACGGCGGCACGGTCGTCCGCAGCGGCGAGACCCTCGAGTTCGACGTCACGGTGCGCACCAGCCGCCCGGTCGACGACTGGAACATCGGCATGGGCATCGACACCCCCCTCGGCCAGCGCGTCTTCGGGACGAACACCGAGCGCATCGGCACGCCGCTGAGCGCGGTCGACGGAGAGATGACGGTCACGTTCACCCTCCCCGACCTGCACCTCGGCGCCGGCAACTACGCCGTGCACGCCTCCTCGGCCACCTTCTCGCAGGGCGAGACCATGCGGATCCCGGTCGCCGCGACCTTCACGGTCGAGCGGGCCTCCGTGCACGACGGCGTCGTCGACATCGACTCCACCGTCCGCCTCAGCAGGCCGTGACCGCGCGGCGCCGCCGCCTCCTGGTCGACGCGACCGCCCTCGCGGCGCCGCGCCTGACCGGGGTCGGCCGCGTCCTGCTCGGCCTGCTGCACGCGCTGGACACCGACGCGACCGCCGCAGAGGTCGAGGTGCTCCTCGTCGTGCCGGCGAGCGAGGCGGGCTCGATCGAGCGCTTCGGCTTCCGTACGCTGCGCGTCCGACCGGTGCCGCTGCCCCGGCCGGTGTGGAGCGCACTGACCCGAGTGCCCGCGCCGGGGATCGACCTCCTGCTCGGCCGCGGCGCCTACTTCTTCCCGAACTTCCGGAGCTGGCCGCTCGCCCGCTCCCGCTCGCTCACCTTCGTGCACGACGTCTGCTTCGCTGTGATGCCCGAGCTCGTTCCGCGCGAGCGCCGAGAGCTGCTGTCGCGGTCCGTGCCCCGGTGGATCCGGCGCAGCGACCTGGTCCTGACCGGCACCCCGTCCTCCGCGGCCGAGGTCGAGAGCGCTCTGGGCGTCGATCCGGCGCGCGTCCGCGTGCTGCCGACCACGATCGACGCCGACCTCTTCCATGCCCGTGGGGAGGAGGAGGTGTCGCGGGTCCGCGCGCAGCACGGGCTCGGGTCCTACCTGCTCTTCGTCGGATCGATCGAGCGCCGCAAGAACCTCGTCACCCTGGTGGACGCGTACCGGCAGGCCGAGCGGCCGGAGAACCACACCCTGCTCCTGGTGGGCGGGGACGGCTGGGACAACGAGGACGTCCACTCCGCCGTCGCCCGCGCGGTGGCCGCAGGAGCCGACGTGCGCTTCGCCTCCTCCTACGTCGCCGACGAGGATCTGCCGGCCCTGCTCACGGGGGCCGACGCCGTCGCCATGCCCTCCTGGCACGAGGGCTTTGGCCTGCCCGCCCTCGAGGCCGTCGCCTGCGGCACTCCGGTGCTCGCGGCAGACATCCCCGGCCTCCGCGACGCGCTCGCCGGGCGGGAGTCCACCGCCGTCTTCATCGACCCGGCGGACCGCACCGGGTGGTCGGCCGCGATCGGAGAGGCGCTGCGCCGTCCCCGGCGACTCGCACCGGAGCCCATCCCGGGGTGGGACCGCACCGCCCGGCGCCTGCTCGAGCTGGCCTTCGACGACCGCTGATCAGCGCCGGGTCGTGAACAGCAGCCAGCGCCCGGAGACGGAGGCGACCTCGGGCTCGACGTCCCCCGTCGCCGCCTCGACGTAGGCCCGCCAGCCGTCGGGGTCGTCGGTGTAGCCGGCGGTGTCCACGTAGACGGCGCAGGCGCCGCTGCCCGCCACGGCGTCGGCGAACTCCGCGGGGTCGTCGACGTCGCCCCAGACGTCCCAGCCGTAGGTGCCCTCCACCGCCCCGTAGCTCCAGCGGAGGCGTCCCTCCTCGGTCGCGAGGTAGGGCAGCGCCTCGTCGTAGTCGGAGAGCGCTCCGATCCGCCCGCTGTCGGGGAAGCTCTTCAGGGGGAGCTCCACTACTCCGCAGCCGTCGTCCAGCTGCGCGTCGGCCTCCGACACGAACGAGCGCATCTCGGAGTCGTCGGTCGGAGCGATCGGCACCGCGGCCGATACTCCGGCCAGCTGATCGATGACGGCGACGGCGGCGAGCAGCGCCGCCACGAGGATCCGGACACCGCCACGGGCCGTGATCCGATCGAGCAGGAGCGCGAGCACGCCGAGGACGAGGACCGCGATGACGATCGACATCCGCGCCCACGCACGGATCGTCGGCCCCGCCACCAGCGAGACCACGACGCCCAGGCCCGTCACCGTGTAGAAGAGGAGCGCGGCCAGTGTCGCCACGGCGAGGACGCGCACGCGGGCGTCCGAGAAGAACCGGCCGACCGCGGTCGCACGGAGCGCCCGTCCGCCGCCGAGCGCGGAGATCGGGAGCGCCACGAGCGTGATCAGGAGCGCGACGCTGGCGAGGATCGAGAACCCGGGCGGCTCCGTCGTCGGCGCCACGCCGGACTGGCCCGCGTAGGTGTTGAGCAGGCCGTACCCCTGCGGCAGCCCGGTCCCCGACCAGGGCAGGCCCAGCAGCACGAGCTTGCCGGCGTAGGCCTCCGACTCCCCCACGGTCCGCGACGTGAAGTACGGGCTGTAGCGCTCCCCGAAGTCGAGCGAGAGCAGCAGCAGCGAGAGCCCGACGAACACGCCGAGCGCGAGGATCGGCACCGACGAGACCGCGAGCACGCGCAGCCGCTCGCGGGAGAGGAGCCCGGCGGCCGTGCTCACCGCCCAGGTCGCTCCGAGGACCAGGACCGCGAAGACGTAGTAGTAGCCGCCCGTGCTCGCCACCAGGAGCCCGAGCACGACTCCCGGGACGACGGAGCGCAGTACGCGGCTCCTCCGCGTCGCGCCCCGCTCGGCCCAGGCTCGGAGAGGATCGGTGCGCGGTCCGGCGACCATCAGCACCATCACGCCCAGGAGCGGGATCGCCCAGTAGTTGGCGAGGAACGCGTGGCCGAATCCGATCCGGAGGAAGTGGTACGGCAGCAGCGACAGCAGGACCGCGGAGAACGCCGCGACCCAGGGCCGCGTGCGGAGGGCGCGGAAGAACACGTAGCCGGTGACGGCGACCGTCGCGAACGTGCCCAGGTAGAAGACGTTCAGGAGCGTCGTCCCGTCGCGCACCACGAGGGCCAGGACCGACACGGCGAGGGCGGAGGCGACGTCGAACTGCGCGCTGAAGAAGGCGTTGAACCCGTCGGGGAAGCCGAGCGCTGCGTTGCCGTCGAACGGGAACGCCTGCGTGGCGCTGGTGAAGAGCGTGTAGTGCAGGATCTGGTCGTCGCCGCCCACGGTCCAGCGGGCCGTCAGGTCCTGCGGCCCGATCCCGAGCGCGAGCACGGCGGCGACGACCGAGACGAGGGCGGCGACGAGGGCCCATCCGAGCTCGACGAGCGTCCGGCGCCGCCGACTCGCCGTCCGCGGGCCGCGCACGTCAGTAGCCGCGCTCACGGCGCTGCTCCTCCACGCTGGTCTGGACGATCCGGTTCAGCTCGGTCTCGCCGTCGGTGCCCGCGTAGTCGTAGATGTCGAACCCCCCGCAGGCGACGATATCGGAGGGAGCGCCGAGCGTCCCGCGCGCGAGCCCCGCCCAGTCGGGCGAGCGGTCGGCCAGGACGAAGCTGTACTGCCGGTCGCGGTAGTCGCTCAGGTTGTTCATCCACAGCTGCACCGTGAAGTCGAAGTTGACCTGCTGGACGTGCAGCGAGGCCGGCCCGTAGAGGTCCAGCGGCCGCGTGGACCAGAACGAGCCGACGCCCGCGAGCTCGCGGCCGTCGATCCAGCGCTCCAGGCAGTCGGCGTCCGGGTCCGATCGCGCCTCGGCCGCCGCGGAGGCGACCGCCGTTGTGGCCGGCACGGCGGCGACGACGAGGCCTGCGGCGGCCAGCGGAGCGACGACGCGGACGACCGGTGCCAGCCGCGCGCCCGCAGCACGCCGGTGCGCCGCCGCGGGGCCGATCAGGGCGATCACGACCACGGTCGCGGTCACCGGGATCGGCATCAGGTAGCGGCTGACCGAGCTGCCGGTGAAGACCTGCACCACCAGGAGCACCGCCGTCTGCGCCGGCAGGAACGCGCATACCGCGAAGCGCGCACGGGCCGCCTCGTCGAGGGCGGCTCCCCGCGCCAGTCGGGCGACACCGGCCACGACGACGGCGAGGGCCGCCAGCAGCAGCAGACCCAGCAGCGCCACCTCGAGCTTGCCGATCAGCGGCGCCTTCAGCACCAGGAACTGCACGATCAGGTCGTCCAGGGCCGTCCCGGCGAGCGGCAGCCGGAGGTACCCGCCGGCGTCGGTCCCGATCAGGAAGCCGAGCGGTATCCGCAGCGCGGCCCCGAGCGCGGCGGCCCCGAGGACCGTTCCCGCGACGATCAGCACCGCTCGGGGAGCAGCGAGAGCGAGCACCAGCAGCACGACGAGGACCACCAGCAGGGGGCCGACGAACTGCACGAGAAGGAGCGGATCGGAGAGGGTCGTCGCGGCGACGGCCGCTCCGACCAGGAGCAGCGGACGCGCCGCCGGACGGCGCTCGCGCAGCGCGCCCAGGGCGACGGCGAGCCCGGCGAGGCCTGTGAGCACCGCGCCGTAGTAGTAGGTCGTGAGGAGGAAGGTGGTCGCCAGGGCCCCCTCGTTGTTGAGCGCGCGGCCCTCCGTCAGGCAGAGAACCAGCAGCACGGCGATGCCGGCGAGCGCGGCGGCGGGCCGCAGCCGGCGGTGCCGGTCCGCGACGAGCCGTCGCGCGAGCATCCGGAGCACGCCGTAGAGGAGGACGACGTTGAGCACGGCGTTGACCGCGAGCGCCGCCGCGGGATCGCCACCGGTCAGCAGCCACGCGACGCCGAAGACGGGGAGCTCGGGGAAGAGGAAGAGCTGGCTCGTCATCACCCACGCCGCGGGGCGGCCCTCGGCGAAGGACTGCAGGATCAGCGGCAGCGCCAGCGAGTCGCCGTCGCGGAAGAGCAGCGGCCGCCACGGCCTGCCGACCATGAATCCGAGCACGAGCAGGGTCCCGCTGACGACGACGGCGAGGGCGGCGAGCTCGAGGAGGGCCCTCCGGGTCCGAGGGGATCCCGTCGGACCCGCCGTCACCGGTGCTTCCCGCCGAACCGGATGGCCAGGACGAGCAGGAGGTTCTTCAGGAGGGTGTCGCTCGGGATCTTGGAGTTGCCGACCGTGCGGTCGAGGAAGACGATCGGGATCTCCTTCACTCCGCGGGCCCGGCGCAGCGCCCGGTACTTGAGCACGATCTGGAAGCCGTAGCCGGCTGCGCGGATCGTCTCGAGGTGGAGGGTGCGCAGGAGGTCCGCGCTGAAGAGGTTGAAGCCGCCGGTCCAGTCGGTGATCTTCGAGCCGAGGAAGAGGCGCGTGTAGAGGTTGCCGCCACCGCTCAGCAGCTTGCGGTCGAGCGTCCAGTCGGGAGTGCCCCCGCCGGCGATGTAGCGGGAGGCGACCACGAAGTCGGCGCCCGCGCGCACCTCGCGGAGGAAGGCGTCGATGTAGTCCGGGTCGTGCGAGAGGTCGGCGTCCATCTGCAGCAGGTAGTCGTAGCGGCGCTCGGCCGCGAGGAGGTGCTGGAAGGCCCAGATGTACGCCGCGCCGAGCCCCTCCTTCTTCTCGCGCGAGAGCACGAGGACCTCGAAGGTGTCGGACCCGAGCTCGGCCGCGAGCTCGCGCGCGCGGTCCGCGGTGCCGTCGGGGGAGCTGTCGTCGATGACGGCGACGGTCACGTGGAAGTCGGGGTTGCGGGACGCCGCGAGCGCGACCCGCGGCAGCGCCGTCGCGATGTTCGCGACTTCGTTGTAGGTGGGGACGACGACGGCGAGGGAGCGCATGAGGCGGGGAGGATCCGTTCTTCCGGTGCACCGGCTGACCGGTGAGAGCCCTGCGAGTATAACGAGGCGGTGCTCGCGAGCCTCCGAGCGCGCCCCGCGGCCCGCCGCCCCGTCCGCGCACTCTCTCAGGAACATGGCACCGGCTGTTCGACCGCCCGGCAGGGGTCCACGGTTACGATGGACGACAGTGCACGGCGGTTCACCCCTTGTTCGCCTGCCCCGATGGACGCCCGTCGGAGCCCGACGGTCGGGCATCGACGCCAGAGGGGGACGGGAAAGAGCACCGCAGATGAAGAGACTCCTCGAATCGCAGAAGGTCCGCTTCCTCATCGCGGGCTGCACCAACACGGCGATCGACTTCCTCATCCTCAACACGCTCGTGCTCCTGCTCGGTCTGCCGACCCTCGTCGCCAACGTCTTCTCCGTCCTGGTCGGCATCACGATCTCGTACGCGCTGAACCACTTCTTCGTCTTCCGCCACCCGGGCAGGGTCTCGGTCGCCACGTTCGCGAAGTTCTTCCTCGTCACCGGGTTCAGCTCGCTGGTCCTGCAGTCGGCGATCATCTACGGCTTCGAGGTCTTCTTCGACACCCGCTTCGGCAACTCGCTGCTCTTCCTCCCCAGCTCCGGCGAGAACGCCTTCCTCGCGATCAACATCGCCAAGGCCGTCGCCGTCCTCGTGGGACTGGTGTGGAACTTCTGCATGTACAAGTTCGTCGTCTTCCGCCGTCCGGCGCACGATGCGCTGCCCGCGATCGAGACGGTCTCCCCCGCCGCCGTGGCCGTCAGCACCGAGCCCGTCGACATCGTCCGCTGAGGGCCGTAGGCTCCCGGGCCCCGCTCGAGCCGCGTGCTAGCCTCGTCGAGTTCTTCCGACGGGGCACTCCTCCCGTCGACGCCGCACCACCCGGAGGCTCCCATCGCCCGCTCGACGTTGCCCATCGCGGTCGTCGTCGTCACCCACTTCTCGGGTGAGGTCCTCCGCGCGTGCCTCGAGTCCGTGCCGGAGGCGACGGAGCACGACGTGCGCATCGTGGTGGTCGACAACCTGACCACGGACGACTCCGTCCGCAGCGTCGTCGAGCGCCTGCCCCACGTCGAGTTCCACGAGACCGGGCAGAACCTCGGCTACGGCCGGGCCGTCAACTACGCGGTCGACCGCCTCGGGCCCGAAGTGGAGTGGATCCTGGTGACCAACCCGGACACGGTCTTCCTCCCCGGCTCGATCGACGCCCTCTACGACGCCGCGACGGCGGACGACCGGATCGGCTCGATCGGGCCGCGGATCCTCGACTCCGACGGCACGATCTACCCCTCCGCCCGCGCTCTGCCCTCGCTCGGCACGGGCGTCGGGCACGCCGTCTTCGCCCACGTCTGGCCCGGCAACCCGTGGTCGGCGACCTACCGGCGCTCGCGCGCGGTCGAGACCCTCCGCCACGGCCGGATGGAGGCGGGCTGGCTCTCCGGCGCCTGCGTGATGGTGCGCCGCACGGCCTTCGAGGAGATCGGCGGGTTCGACGACCGCTACTTCATGTACTTCGAGGACGTCCAGCTGGGCGACTCGCTCGGACAGCGCGGGTGGACCAACGTCTACCTCGCCGACGCGGTCGTCTCCCACCTCGGCGGGCACTCCACCCGCCTGGCCTCGGCGCGGATGCTCGCGGTCCACCACCGCAGCGCCTACCTCTACCTCGCGCAGAAGTACGGGGCCTGGTACCAGGCGCCGATCCGTGCGGCGGTGCGCGCCGGGCTGGGCGCCCGGGTCGCGCTGATGCGCCTGCGCTCGAAGAGCTGATCCGGTCCGGTCGGGCGTGCCGCCTGGCCGGCGCCGGGCGGCCCGTCCGCCGGATCGGCGGTCAGGACGCGGAGTCGAGCTCCGCGTAGAAGGCCCGCGCCTCGTCCCAGGTCGGCAGCAGGCCCTGCGCCTCGGCCTCGGCCAGCGTCGGTGCGTCGGTGTCCTTCGGTGAGAGGAGCAGCTCGCCGGCCTCCTCCGGGAAGCGCAGGCCGATCTGCTCGTCGAGCGGGTCGATCCCCTTCTCCCGCACCGGGTCGAAGGTGGCGTTCACGAGGTACGAGACCACGGCGCCCTCGGTCAACGCCACGAAGGCGTGCGCGACGCCCTCGGCGATGTAGACGGAGCGGCGGTCGACGTCGTCGAGCAGGATCGACTCCCAGCGCCCGAAGGTCGGCGACCCGACGCGCACGTCGATCACGTAGTCGAGGACCGCGCCGGAGAAGCACGAGACGTACTTGGCCTGCGACGGCGGGATCTGCGCGAAGTGGATGCCGCGGACGGTGCCGCGCCGCGAGACGGAGGTGTTGCCCTGCCGCAGCGAGAGCGGGTGCCCGACCTTCTCGGCCAGGCGGTCGAAGCGGTAGAACTCGTAGAAGACCCCGCGATCGTCGGGGAACTGGCGCGGAGTCACTTCGTAGACGTCGGGGATGTCGAGCTCTCGGATCTGCACGGTCGCCAGTTTAACGACGGCGTGTCACGGGCCCGCGACGCCTCTCTGCGCCACCCGGCGGCGTGCCGGAGCGCCGACCGTCGGCCGACGGACCGCTCGGGCATGATGAGGAGGTGACCTTCCTCATCACGGGCGCCTCCGGCATGCTCGGCACCGACCTGCGCGCGGCCCTCGGCTCCCGCCCCAGCACCGCCCTCGGCCGCTCCGACCTCGACGTGACCGACCTCGACGCCGTGCGCGCCGCCGTCGCGGGACACGACGCCGTGGTGAACTGCGCCGCGTACACCTGCGTCGACGACGCCGAGACCGACGAGGAGGAGGCGCACCGCGTCAACGCCGTCGGAGCGCGCAACCTCGCCCTCGCCACCGCCGAGACGGGAGCCGCACTCGTGCAGGTCTCCACCGACTACGTCTTCGACGGCTCCGCGACGACCCCCTACTCCGAGGACCACCCCCGGAACCCGATCTCGGCCTACGGCCGCACGAAGGCCGAGGGCGAGCGCCTGGTGCTCGAGGTCAACCCGGACCGCGGGTACGTCGTCCGCACGGCCTGGCTCTACGGCGAGCACGGCGGCAACTTCGCTAAGACGATGGTGCGACTGGCGGGCGCGCACGAGACGCTGACCGTGGTCGACGACCAGCACGGCCAGCCCACCTGGACCGCCGACCTCGCCGCGCGCCTGATCGAGCTGGTCGACGCGGAGGCCCCGGCCGGCGTCTACCACGGCACCAGCTCCGGCGAGACGACCTGGCTCGGCTTCGCCCGTGCCGTCTTCGCCAAGGCGGGCCTGGATCCCGAGCGCCTGCGCCCGACCGACAGCGGCTCGTTCGTCCGCCCCGCTCCGCGTCCGGCCTACTCGGTCCTCGGACACGACGGCTGGAGCCGGGCGGGCCTGCCGCCGCTGCGCTCCTGGCAGGACGCGCTCGCCGCCGCACCCCTCGAGGCGGTGACCCCGTGACCACCACTCTCCGCGTCGTCGTCGACCAGATGCTCGCCCGCGTGCCCGGCGGCATCGGCCGCTACACCGAGGAGCTCACCCGCGAGCTGATCGCGACGGCTCCCCGCGACTGCGAGGTGGAGGCCGTCGTCTCCGCCCACCCGCCCGAGAAGGAGGAGGAGCTGCGCCTGCGCCTGCCCGGCCTCGCGCGCATCCACCGGCTGCCGCTCGGGCGCCGCGAGCTCTCGCGCGCCTGGCAGTACGGGATCGCCATCCCGGCCGGCGGCGGCATGATCCACGCCCCGAGCCTCTTCGCCCCGCTGCGCAGCCACGACGGGAGCGAGGGCGAGCAGATCGCCGTCACGATCCACGACACGGTGCCGTGGACGCATCCCGAGACCCTCACCCCGCACGGCGCGAAGTGGCACCGGGCGATGGCCAAGCGCGCCCGCAAGCACGCGGACGCCGTCGTCGTCCCCACTCACGCGGTCGCCCACCAGCTCTCCCAGCTGATGGACTTCGGCGATCGACTGCGCGTGATCGGCGGAGCCGTCGGCTCCGGCCTGGTCGTCCCGGAGGACGCCGACGAGCGCGCCACGGCGCTGGGCCTCCCCCCGGAGTACGTGCTGAGCGTCGGCACGCTGGAGCCGCGCAAGGGCCTGGTCTCGCTGATCGCGGCCTTCGGAGGAGCGTCCGCGCCGGCGATCCCGCTGCTCCTGGTCGGCCCG
Source organism: Rathayibacter sp. AY1C4 (assembly GCF_002932195.1). NCBI lineage: Bacteria > Bacillati > Actinomycetota > Actinomycetes > Micrococcales > Microbacteriaceae > Rathayibacter > Rathayibacter sp. AY1C4. Next base: position 130,649 of record NZ_PSWE01000005.1, read on the forward strand.
ACCGGCTGGGGCGACCTCGACGTGGCCTCCGTCGCCGACGAGCAGGGCCTCGACGAGACGCGCGTGCGCGCCCTGGGAGTCCTCAGCGACGCCGACCTCGCCGTCGTCCTCTCCCGGGCCACCCTCTTCGTCTACCCGAGCATCGCCGAGGGCTTCGGCCTGCCCGTGCTCGAGGCGATGCACTTCGGAGTGCCGGTGGTGCACTCCGACGACCCCGCGCTGATGGAGGTCGCCGCGGACGCCGGCGTCGCCGTCGAGCGCGGCGACGCGAAGGACTACCCGGACCGCCTCGCCCTCGCCATGAGCAGCGTGCTCGCCGACACCGGGCTGCGCGAGCGGATGTCGGTGGCCGGCCGCGACCGCTCCCGCGCCTTCAGCTGGCGCGACTCCGCCGAGCGCGTCTGGGCGCTGCACGCCGACCTCTGAGGCGTGCGGCACCCGGCCGTCTACGGCGCGGAGTCGCCCGACAGTCCGGCGCTCACCAGCGAGTGCACGACGTCGTAGTCCGGGTCCTCCGGGTCGACGGCCGGCGGGACCAGCTCGATCGGATCCACTGGCTGCGACTTCGTCTTGAGCCCCAGCTGCACGAAGTAGCCGAGCATCCCCTGCGGGACGTCCGTCTTGATGACCTGGGACCCGGCGGACGCGACGTCCTGGAACTTGGCGAGGACGTTGCCCGGCTCGAACTGGGCGAGCAGCGCCTCCTGCACCTGCCGCTGGCGCGCCATCCGGTCGTAGTCGCTCGTGGTGTAGCGCGAGCGGGCGTAGGCGAGCGCCTGCTCTCCGTTGAAGTGCCAGTGCCCGGGATCGATCCACTGGTTCACGCCCTGCATCACGCCGTCGGAGTCGGGCAGCCCGCCCAGGGGCAGCGGCTCGTCGGCCACGTAGTCGATGTCGATGCCGCCGAGCGCGTCGATCAGCTGGGCGAAGCCCTCCATGTCGATCAGCGCGTAGTACTGGATCCTCAGATCGAGGATGCCCTCGACGGCGTCGCGCATCGCCTCGATGCCGGGCTCGCTGCCGTGGTCGACGGCGTCGGGGTAGAGCTCCGGGTGCTTCAGCTCGACCTCGGTGTAGACCGAGTTGAGCTTGCAGACGTCGACGGCGCAGTTGTCGGTGTCGTAGCCGTCGGGGTAGAGCTCGTGCATCGGGCTGGTCTCGGGGAACGGGAAGTCGACGAACTCGCGCGAGACGCCGATGATCGAGGCCTTGCCGCTCGACGCGTCGATGCTGACCACCGAGATGCTGTCGGGGCGCAGACCGTCGCGGTCCTCCCCCGCGTCGCCGCCGAGGAGCATCACGTTGTAGCGGCCGTCGATCGGCTGCTCGATCGCTCCGCCGCCGAAGATCGACGACAGCGTCCCCCGGGTCACGCCGAGCAGGTAGGTGCCGTAGGCGGTGGTGCCGACCGAGACCGCCATCAGCGCGATCGTCGCGAACGCGAGCACGCCGCGCATCCGCGGGCGCACCCGGACGACGCGGATCAGGCGGAGGGTGTCGAGCGTCAGCACGGCCCAGACCACCCCGTAGACGACGAGCGCGGCCTGGAGCGCGAGCATCGAGAGGTCGAAGGTCGCGAGCGTGTAGAGGCCGGTCGGGAAGACGAAGTAGAGGAGCACCGCGACCAGGAGGGCGACCCAGAGCCCGAGGGTGAAGCCGAGCCCCAGGCGCCCGAGCCGGCGGTTGCCCGCGAGGACCTGAGCGGACCCGGGCACCAGCAGGTTGACGATCAGCAGCCACCACGCCCGCCGCGTCATGAAGGCGCGGGAGGCGACGTCCGGGTGCCGCAGCGGCAGGGCGACGGCCGTCACAGGCCCGCCACCAGGGCGTCGTTCTTCGCGGCGACCTGCACCTCGAGGTCAGCGGCGAAGGCGTCGAGCGCTGCGGAGAGGGCGTCGTCCGCGGTCGCGAGGATCTTCACCGCGAGCAGTCCGGCGTTCCGCGCTCCGCCGATGGAGACGGTGGCGACGGGGACGCCCGCGGGCATCTGCACGATCGAGAGGAGGGAGTCGAGCCCGTCGAGTCGGGCGAGCGGGACCGGCACTCCGACGACGGGGAGCGAGGTCACGGCGGCGAGCATGCCGGGGAGGTGGGCGGCTCCGCCCGCCCCGGCGATGACGACCTTCAGGCCGCGGCCGCGGGCCTCGCGTCCGTACGCGATCATCGCCTCCGGGGTGCGGTGCGCGGAGACGACGCGGACCTCGTGCGCCACGCCGAACTCGGCGAGGACGGCGGACGCCGCCTGCATGACGGACCAGTCCGAGTCCGAGCCCATCACGACGCCGACGAGCGGCGCGGGCCCGTTCACGAGCGCGTCCGCGCTCACGAGAGGGCTCCGGCAGGGGTCGGGGAGGTCGGCAGGCTCGTCACGGCGACCATCGTACGGGTCAGTCCGTGAGAACGGCCGCCGCCGCGCGAGCCTCGTAGACCACGAGGTCGAGGTCGTCGCCGGTGGCGTTCACGTGCCCGACCTTGCGGCCCGGTCGCGGCTCCTTGCCGTAGTTGTGCACCTTCACGCCCGGGTGATCGGCGAGCATCCGCGGATAGCGGTCGGTCAGCGACTCCCCCACCGGGCCGCCGAGCACGTTGACCATCACGGTCCACGGATCGCGGCAGCCCGTCGCGCCGAGCGGCAGGTCGAGGACCGCGCGCAGGTGCTGCTCGAACTGCGACGTGGTCGATCCGTCCATCGTCCAGTGGCCGCTGTTGTGCGGGCGCATGGCCAGCTCGTTGACCAGGATCCGGTCGTCCGTCGTCTCGAACAGCTCGACGGCCAGGACGCCGGTGACCCCGAGGCTGTCGGCGATCGTCTGCGCGATCTCGGCCGCGGCGGCTGCGAGCCGGCCGGCGGACGCGGGGGCCGGAGCGATCACCTCGGCGCAGACGCCGTCGCGCTGCACCGACTCCACCACCGGCCAGAGGATGCTCTCGCCGGAGGGACGCCGGGCGACGAGCTGCGCGAGCTCGCGGCGGAAGCCCACCAGCTCCTCGACCAGGAGCGAGCCGCCCCGGCCGTCCTCGGCGAGGGCGGTGAACCAGTCGTCCGCCTCGTGGACGCCGCGCACCACGCGCACGCCCTTGCCGTCGTAGCCGCCGCGCGCGGTCTTCACCACGGCGCTGCCGCCGTGCTCGGCCAGGAACTCCCCCAGCTCCTCGGCGGAGGAGACCTCGGCCCACTCGGGCACGGGCACGCCGAGCTCGGTCAGGCGGCGCCGCATCATCAGCTTGTCCTGGGCGAACAGCAGGGCGTCGGGGCCGGGGTGCACGGCGACGCCGCGGGCGACGAGCTCGCGGAGGATCGGCTGGGGAACGTGCTCGTGGTCGAACGTGACCACGTCCACGGTCTCGGCGAAGGCGAGCACGGTCGCCTCGTCGCGGTGGTCGCCGACCCGTGTCGCGGCGAGCCCCGCCGGGGCGCCCTCGCTCTCGGCGAGCACGGCGATCTCGATGCCGAGCTCCACCGCCGCGGGGATCATCATCCGAGCGAGCTGGCCGCCCCCGATCACGCCGACGCGCATGGCGCTCCTCCGTCTCCGCCCGCTGGCGCGGGGCGGCTCCATGCTACCGAGGCCCCGACGCGCTCACGCGGGCGGCGGCCACTCCTGCTCGAGAGCGGGAGCCGCGCCGATCGCCTCCCGCAGCAGGTCGGCCGTGAGCTCCGGATCCGGCAGGTCCCGCAGCACGAACACCTCGGCTCCCGCCTGCAGGATCCGGACGTCCCCGCACCGGGCGAGGCGCTGGCCGAGGGAGCGCTCGACCACGACCTCCATCCTCCGATCGAAGACCACCTCGGCCCGCCGGATCGACGCCACGCCCCGGCGCGCGCTGAGGCCGGAGGCGGTGACGCGGTAGCGCACGCTCGCCCAGCCCGCGATCCCGGGAGCGCAGAGGAGCAGCACCAGAAGTGCGGTGCCGAGCCCGATGATCCAGCGCTGCAGGGCGAGCTCGAACTGCGCGGCGAAGTAGAAGCCCGTCCAGGTGAGCAGGAGGAGGCCGACGACCGGTGCGACCGCCCGGCGGGCGCGCGGGGTCAGCCGCGCCAGCTCGCGGTCGGCGGGGTCGGTCCTGGCCATCAGGAGCGCAGGTGCGTGACGTCGCCGGCCGTGAACGAGCGCAGCGCGCCGCCCTGCTCGAGCAGGAGCGAGCCGTCCGGGGCGAGTGCGGCGGCGGTCCCCTCCTCCTGCGTGCCGTCGGGCAGCTCGAGCCGGACGAGCGTTCCGAGGGTGCCGCAGGAGGCGCGGACGGCGGCGGCCGCTCCGGAGGCCTCGGCGTCGCCCTGGGCGAGCAGCGGAGCCAGCAGCCCCTGGAATCCGGTCAGGAACGCGGCGAGCACCTCGTCGGCGCTCGTCGTCCGTGCTCCGGCGAGGGCGAGCGAGGTGGCGGTCGGGACCGGCAGCTCCGCCTCCGTCAGCAGCAGGTTCACACCGGTGCCGACGACGACCCGTCCGTCCGGCAGGCGCTCGGCGAGGATCCCCGCGACCTTCCGGCCGTCGATCAGGACGTCGTTGGGCCACTTGACGGCGACGTCCCCGTCGACGAGGGGTGCGAGGGCCCGGGCGAGAGCGGCGCCGGCCACGAGCGGCAGCCAGCCGGAGGCCTCGGCGCCGAGGGCGGAGGCGTCGACCAGAGTCGAGGCCGCGAGCGTGCGGCCCGCGGGCGCCTGCCAGACGCGCCCCAGCCGGCCGCGCCCGGCGCGCTGGTCGCCGGTGGCGACGACGGAGAGGTGCGGCCACACGGCGGGGTCGGCGGCCGCCCGCTCGCGGAGCTCGTCGTTCGTCGACCCCGCCGACTCGAGCGCGAGGACGCGGGGGGAGACGGCGGAGGCGAGCGGGAGGAGCATGCCGCCACGGTAGCGGCGGCTCCCGCGAGGCCGCTCCGAGCGCCGCTCGCGACGGCCCGACCTTGTCCGGATCCTCCCGTTCGGAGCGGCCCTCCCTGTGCGAGTGCGACAAGAGGAGGCGTCCGCCCCGCCGGTAGGGTGAGCGGGTGACCGCGAACACCGAACGTCCCGCGCCCGATCTGTACACGACCGCGGGGAAGATCGCGGACCTCAGGAACCGCTACCACGAGGCCGTCACGGCCAGTGGCGAGGCGGCGATCGAGAAGCAGCACGCCAAGGGCAAGATGACCGCACGGGAGCGGATCGACACCCTCCTCGACCCGGGCTCGTTCGTCGAGCTGGACGAGTTCGTGCGCCACCGCACCCACGCCTTCGGCATGGAGAAGAAGCGCCCCTACGGCGACGCCGTCGTCACCGGGACCGGCACCATCCACGGCCGCCAGGTCGCCGTGTACTCGCAGGACTTCACGATCTTCGGCGGCTCGCTCGGCGAGGTGGCCGGCGAGAAGATCATCAAGGTGATGGACCTCGCCCTGAAGACCGGCGTCCCGATCATCGGCATCCTCGACTCCGGCGGAGCACGGATCCAGGAGGGCGTGGTCGCCCTCGGCAAGTACGGCGAGATCTTCCGCCGCAACACCGCGGCGAGCGGCGTGATCCCCCAGATCTCGATCATCTGCGGCCCGGCCGCGGGAGGCGCGGTCTACTCCCCCGCCCTGACCGACTTCGTGATCATGGTCGACAAGACCAGCCAGATGTTCGTCACCGGGCCCGACGTGATCAAGACCGTCACCGGCGAGGACGTCGGCATGGAGGAGCTCGGCGGTGCGCTGACCCACAACAAGATCTCGGGCGTCTCGCACTACCTCGCGAGCGACGAGAACGACGCTCTCGACTACGCGCGGACGCTCCTCTCCTTCCTCCCGGACAACAACCTGTCGCCTGTCCCCGTCTTCGAGACCGAGGTCGACCTCGAGACGACCGACGCGGACCGCTTCCTCGACACGGTCATCCCGGACAGCCCGAACCAGCCGTACGACATGCGCGCCGTCATCGAGCACATCGTCGACGAGGGCGACTTCCTCGAGGTGCAGCCGCTGTTCGCGCCGAACATCGTGATCGGCTTCGGCCGCGTCGAGGGCCGCTCCGTCGGCATCATCGCGAACCAGCCGAGCGCCATGGCGGGCACGCTGAACATCGAGGCGGGCGAGAAGGCGTCCCGCTTCGTCCGCTTCTGCGACGCGTTCTCGCTGCCGATCCTGACCCTGGTCGACGTCCCGGGCTACCTGCCCGGCACCGACCAGGAGTGGACCGGCGTCATCCGCCGCGGCGCGAAGCTGCTCTACGCCTACGCCGAGGCGACCGTGCCGCTGGTCACGATCATCCTGCGCAAGGCGTACGGCGGCGCGTACATCGTGATGGGGTCCAAGCAGCTGGGAGCCGACATCAACCTCGCGTGGCCGACCGCCGAGATCGCCGTCATGGGCGGCCAGGGCGCGGTGAACATCCTCTACCGCAACGAGATCCGCAAGGCGGAGGAGGCCGGCGAGGACGTCGCAGCCGTCCGGACGCGCCTGGCGAACGAGTACACCTACAACGTCGCGAGCCCGTTCCTCGCGGCCGAGCGCGGCGAGCTCGACGGCGTGATCGAGCCCTCGGCGACGCGTGTCTCCGTCATCAAGGCGCTGCGTGCGCTGCGCACCAAGCGCGCCAACCTGCCCGCGAAGAAGCACGGCAACATCCCGCTCTGACCCGGCTCGCTCGGACGACGCGGCAGGAGACGGGAGACCGTCCGTGCCGCGGCGTTCCGCTGCGCCCACCTCCTCACGGGGCGGAGGGGCGGAACGATCAGTCGGAGGAGCCGGGGCCGGTCCGTCGGGCAGCGGACTCCGCGGGAGCATCGGGCCGCACGACGGGAGCGGCCGGCTCCGCGGCCGGAGCACTCGGCTCCGCGGCCGGAGCACCCGGCTCCCCTGTCGCGGAATCGGCCTCCGCTTCCCGGGCATCCGCCCTCGCAGCCGGAGCACCCGCCTTCACCGCAGGACCACCCGCCTTCACCCCAGGACCGTCCGGCTCGGCTGTCGGAGCACCCGCCTTCGCCGCAGGAGCGCCTGCCCTGGCGGCCGGAGCATCCGGCTTCGCCGCGGACGCCTCGGACGGCTTCTCCTCCGGCTTCGCCCCGACCACCCGCGCGAACGCCAGCGCCTGCGCGGCGGAGAGGTCGGGCAGATAGGCGCGACCCAGCGCGGCTCCGATCCGGGGCAGCTGCAGCGCGTCGGGGTAGGTCATCCAGAGGCCCGCGTAGCGCGGGTGGAACTTGGCCTTGAAGCGGAACAGCGACGTGAAGCCGTAGGCCGGCTCGAGCGTCCGCGAGAGGAACTCGAGCAGGCGCGAGAGGACCGTCGGCTCCGGAGGCTCCTCCCCCTCCTCGACCGGTGCGGTGGCGAGCGGTGCGCCCGAGAGCGAGAGGAACTCGGCACCCTCCTCCTTGACGCGCAGCGCCGCGGAGGCGATGAGGAACTCCATGATGCCGGGCATCGAGTCGTCGGAGCGGCGCATGAAGTCGAGGGTCCAGCCGACCACGCGACCCTCCCTGTGCACGCGCAGCCAGCTCGTCACTCCCTGCAGCACGCCGTCCGGTCCGACCGCGAGCAGGAGGGCGACGTCGGGATCGCGGACCTCGTCGATGCCGCCGAGGGTGAAGCCCATCTCGGGCAGCGCCTTCTCGGCGACCCAGCGCTCCGACAGGTCGACGATCTGGTTGGCCATGCCGAGGGAGAGCTCGGGCCAGCTGGTCCACTGCGCCTCGATGCCCAGCTTGATGCCGCGCGTGAGCGGGTAGCGCACCTTCTGCCACCGCTTGCCGGTGAGCTCGAAGGAGGAGAGCTCGATGATCGTCTCCTCGCCGACCGAGAGGCGCGACCAGCCGAGCCGGTCGAAGACGGGGAGCAGCTCGTCGTGGATGCTGTAGAAGACGGGCGTCCAGCTGCGCTCGTCGCAGAAACGCACGAACTCGGCCACGACGTCCTCCCGCCGCTCGGGAGCGCAGGCCGGGTCGGAGAGGGTGATCGCCACGCCGCCGATCACCCGGTAGGCGACTCCGCCGGTCCCGTCGGCCGAGATCCAGTGCGCGTTGCCCTCCCAGGTCCCCTGATGGCCGAGGCTGCCGGCGCCGTGCAGGGACAGGAGCGCGCGGTACCGCGCCTCGTCGCCGCGGTTCCGCTGCACGTCGGTGGCCCGGAGCAGGGCGACCACCGCGACGACGACCACGAGCCAGAACACCGGGCCGACCCACTCGAAGACGATCCGCGCGACGGGCTCCCGCGGCACGGCGAGCAGTCCGGCGCCGCCGAGGAAGCTCACCGGGACGAAGCGCAGCAGCCCGTCCAGGAGGAGTCTCCCGAGGCCCAGGAGCGGCTCGAAGCTCGTGCGCACGCCGGCCGAGAGCGCCAGGTAGCCGCCGAGGGACACGACGAAGGCGATGGCGACGACCCGCGTCCAGAGTCTCGCAGCGGCACGGGGCGCGCGGATGCGGAAGTGCCTCCTCCCGATCACGAGCATCGCCACGACGGCCAGCGGCACCAGCACCGTCGTCGCCACCCAGAGCAGGTACTCGGCGTAGTACAGGAACTCGGGGTGACGGGCGGCGCGCTGGAGGGAGAAGACCTCCAGGATCGCGATCGCGATGTTCACCCCGACCGCCAGCAGCAGGCCCAGGCGGCGCCCGGAGCGCAGGCCGTAGGCGGCGACGAGCAGGAGGAGGAGCGGGACGAACGTCAGCAGGATCGGCCCGGGGGCGACCAGGCTCAGCTTCACGTGGTGCGCGCAGTGCCGGAGGGCGCGGCTGCACGGGTCCTCGAGGTCCGTCGTCCCCGTGAAGGCACTCTGCAGCAGTCGGCCGAGGAACGAGAACGGACCGTAGCCCGAGTCCGAGAGGACGGCGACGAGCGGACCGATGGCGGTGACGACGACGACCGCCGCCAGCAGCCCCCGGGACTCGCGGTGCGAGCTCGGGGCCGGACGCTGCGGACGCAGTCCCGACGCTCCCCGCGCGAGCACCGCGCCGAGCACGAGCCCCGCGCCGCCCGCGAGGAGCCGGTACGCGTCGGCGGAGTCGCCCGCGTAGAGAACGAACATCAGCACGACGGCGAAGACGGTCACCCGGAGCCGGCGACGCCACAGAGCGCCCATGAAGGCGGTCGAGGCGATGAGGGCGCCGACCGCGCCGATCAGCGGGTCGAAGGTGTGGTCGCCGACGGTGTCGCCCGCCCACCACTCGCCGGCGAGAGCGCCGATCGACTGCACGGAGGACCCGACGACGATCCCGGCGGCGCCGGTCACGAGGAAGGCGAGGAGGGTGCGGGCCGAGCCGAGGCGGCGCTCCGCGGCGAGGAGCATCGGGAGCACCAGCACGACGTCCAGGAGCAGCTGCAGCGGGTCCGCCGCGATCAGGAGGGCGGTCACCGCTGTCCACGGACGGCCGTCGAGAGTCGTCATCGGGCCCGCCGCCCACCAGGACGTCGTCTCGGCTCCCGCGGGGGCGACGAGCGTCCCCGTGATCGCGCTCGCGGCCAGGAGGACCAGGACGACCGAGACGGCCGCGGGCGACCTCCGGACCAGCAGACGCAGGGGGCGCAGCGCCGCGGCACCGCTCCTCGGGAACCACGTCGGCATGCGGGGACGCTCCTGTTCGCAACGGACGGACGACGCTCCGGCGGCATCCGGCGTCAGCATAGCCATGCCCCGCCGACCGGCGCCGTGAACGGCATGCGATAGCGTCACGGGATGACCGCCTCCGACTCCGCACCCGCCGTCGTCATCTCCACCCCCGGCCTCGACGCCGCCGAGATCGCCGCCGTCACGGCCGTCGTCACCGCACTGACCTCGCGCACCGAGGCCGAGCCGGAGACCCCGCAGGAGCTCAGCGGGGGCTGGAACGACCGCGCCGCGGCGGTCCGCAGGCCGCTCCGGCCGGCACCCGGAGCGTGGCGCTCCTTCTCCGGCTGAGCGGACTCGCAGACGCAGCCCGTCGGGGAACGAGCGATCCGCGACGCGGAACGTGAAATTTGTCCCCCGATTAGTCCCCTAAAGTGCTGACTATGCGCCTCCTGGCGGAGCGAGCACACTAGTGGACGTACGGTGCTCCTCCTTCGGAAGGGGCACCGCCAATCACTCGCCGACCAGGGTAAGCAGGCGGGTGTGTTGGGGGCGAGTGAGGGTAATATTCGGGTTGTTACCCTCACTCGGGGTTTGACGGCGGGCCGGGCCCCCTCTTCGGAGGAGTGGACGGCCCGCCGCACTCCGTTAACGGGCTTTCGTCCTGACGCGCTCTGCGCTCAACGGGCTCTGCCCATGACGGCTCTGCTCACGCTCGTGCCGCGCCGTGCCGCGCCGCGCCGACGATCGGTCCGCTCCGAGAGACCGGGCGCGCCGAGACCTGAGCTGTGCTGAGAGCCGGAGCGTACCGCCCGCGGCACCGATCCGAGATACGCACGCCCTCCGGGGCGGGTCGCCGCCGGTCGCTGCGCATGCGGACGGCCGCGCCGTCCCGCGCGCTCTCCGCCGCTCAGACGTCCCGTCCGCCGACGCCGTCGCGCCGGATTTCGACCCAGGCGTCGACCTCGTCCCCCGCGTCGTCGGAGCCGAGGGCGCCCGCGCTGCCGTCGCCGGCCGTCCGCAGGCCCACGACCGTGACGGCTGACGCCGAGTCGGCCGACGCGGTGCGCACCACCACGCGGTCGACCTCCTCGCGGATCCCGCTCAGAGCCTGGGCGAGCTCCCCCAGCACCCGTCGGCTCTCGCCCTCGGAGGTGCGGTCGAGGCCGCCGTCGTCGAGCACCGAGACGGTCACCCCCCGCCGCCGCGCGTCGAGCACGAGACGCCGCACCTCGTCGTCCAGCAGCCGCCGGCCGCGGATCTCGTCGCGCACGGCCGCCTCGAGCAGCCGGCACTCGCGCCGCTCCTCGTCGGTGAGGCCCGGTCCCGGCTCGGCGATGCGCAGCAGCATGTCGGCGGCGAGGGCACGGGTCTGCTCCAGCCGGACCTCGCGCTCCGTGAGGTGCGCCTCCTCCGCGGCCCGCCACGACGCGGCCGCGCGCTCGGCCGCCTCGAGCACGCGCGCCTCGGAGCCCGCGCGCCCGAGCTCGACGATGAGCAGCTGCGCGATCGCGACCCAGGCGATCCCCCCGACGACGCCGAGAGTGGCCAGCGCGGCCGGGCCGGCCCAGAACACGGTGTGCACGATCAGGAAGCCGACGCCGACCCAGGCGCAGGCCGCGCGCCGGCGGGCGCACACGATCGTCATGAGGGTGCCGACCGCGGCGATGTACCAGGTGGAGTAGCCGTTGGAGGCGCCCGGATCGAGCGACGGCGCGACCAGCAGCGGCAGAGCGACGGCGACCGCGGTCATCCCGACCGCGACGGGCAGGGCGAGCCGGGTCGTCGCTCCGGGCCAGAGGGCGACGACGGTCGCCGCGACGTACAGCGCGACCGCGACGAGGTCGGCCGGCGTGGCCGGGGAGATGCGGAAGGAGAAGAAGGCGAGTACCACGTGGTAGAGCGAGAAGCCGGCGCCGAGCGCCTGGAGCAGGGGGCGCGGGTAGGCGATCACGGCCCTCCTCCCGCGTCCGCCCGCCAGGAGAGGACGACTCGGGTGCCCTCGCCCGGAGTCGAGTCGACCCGCGCCGATCCCCGCGCGTTGTGCACCCGCTCGAGGATGGAGAGCCGGATGCCCAGCCGCTCGCGCGGGACGTCGGCGAGCCGGAAGCCGCGGCCGTCGTCCTCCACCACGACCTCCACCGCGCCGTCGCCCAGCAGCCCGTGCACGGCGCGGTGGACGCTGCCGCTCGGACCCGCGTGCTGGACGCTGTTGGCGAGCGCCTGCCAGACCGCCCCGAGCAGCGCCTCGGCCACCGGGCGCGGCAGCGTCGTCGCGCGCGGATCCACTCCGTCGGCCGTCGCGACCGCGATCTCGGTCCCGAAGGTGGACGCCGCGTGGGCGAGCTGGCGCTGCAGGAGCTCGAGCGGGACCAGCCCCTCGGGCGGCTCCGGCTCGTGGTCGGGCAACAGCACGGCGAGGGTGCGCTGCGCCATCGAGGAGACCAGCGCGCGCTCGGCCGGCGACTCGGCGGAGGCGGCGGAGAGCAGCGTCGCGAGCACGTTGTCGTGCACCAGGGCGTCGACCTCGACCCGCTCCACCTCGCCGGCGTGCTGGCGCATCGCCGCCTCGTACTGCTCCATGGCCGTCGTCTGCGCACGGTCGATCTCGTCGGCCGACTGCCGGAGCACGGTGATCAGCACCAGCATCACGAAGCCGACGATGCCCACGTAGGCGGCGTCGAGGATCGCGCGGGTCGGCTCCGCCCCGCCGCCGGAGGGGAGGACGCGCAGCAGCCCGAACAGCACGGTCGTCACCGACACGTACGCGATCGCGATCCGGAGGGGAGCCGCGATCGTGCAGAAGGCGGTGCCGATGGTCAGCAGGTACCAGATCCACGGGGTCTCGCGGTCCGCGCCCCCGGTGGAGACGGCGGCCGGCCAGGTCAGGAGGGCGATGAGGACACCGACGGCGACCAGGACCGCCGTGATCCGCGTGCCCCGCCGCAGCACGGCGGTGACCACGGCGGCGGTGAGCGATCCGAAGACCAGCACCAGCACCGGCCAGGCCACCTCGGGGCGCAGGAGGGGCAGCTGCGCGAGGATCGGCGGGACGGTCTGCACGCCGAAGCCGAAGCCGAAGAACGACACGACCGTGCTGATGATCCGGTCGATGCGCTCGCGCCCGGCGTTGCGGCGGGCGATCGGCGCCTCAGCGCCCGCCATCGCCGTCGTCCGGGTCGATGCCCGGCAGGATGCCGTCCTCCACCGCGCGCCGCAGCAGATCGACCTTCGTCGGGGCGGGACGGCCGATCTCGACGTACTTGTCGCGGATCCGGTCGAGGTACTCCTTCGCCGTCGACACCGAGATCTGCAGCCGCTCGGCCACCAGCTTCAGCGGCAGCCCCGAGGCGTAGAGGTGCAGGACGTCGCGCTCGCGACGGCCGAGCACGGCCCGCGCGAAGTCGTCGTCGGCGTCGATGGCCGAGGCCCACTCCAGATTGTTGAGGACCTCGCCGCGGGCGACCGTGCGGATGGCGGCGACGACCGTCGACATAGGCGAGGACTTCGGGATGACGCCGGCCGCTCCCGCGGCGAGCGCCTCCCGCACGGCCACGACGCGGTCCGCGATGCTGTGGACGAGGACGGCGGAGCCGCGCACCTGCCCCCACTTGACGTTGCTGGTGATGCTCGAGCCGTCGTTCAGGGACAGGTCGAGGACGAGCACCTCGATCTCGGCGCCGCCGATCGTGCTCTCGAGGGCCTGGACGGTCTCGGCGGCGGCGACCACCTGCATTCCCGCGCTCTCGACGGCGGCGGCCACGCCCAGGCGCACCGACTCGTGGTCGTCCACGATCGCCACGCGCACGCGCGGGGCCTCGGCTGCGTCGACGTGGGGCTCCATCCCGCCCATGGTACGCAGACGCGGGCCCGCGGTCAGTCCTCTCGGCGGACCAGTCGCGCAACGGCCTCCACGTGGGAGGTGTGCGGGAAGAGGTCGAAGCCCTCGAGGCGCTCCAGCTCGTAGCCCGCCCCGGTCAGGGCGCCCACGTCGCGGGCGAGCGCGACCGGGTCGCAGGCGACGTAGACGAGCTGCGCCGGCCGCAGCTCCGCCAGAGCGTCGGTGACCGCTCGGCCGGCGCCCGAGCGCGGCGGGTCGAGGACCACGGTCGCCGCGCGCCACCGCGCCCGCTCGCGCATATCGGCCTGGGCGACGACGTCGCGGAGGTAGCGGTCGACGCGGGCGGTCACCGCGCGGGCGCCGACCTGGTCGGCCAGGTTCTCGAGCGCGTGCTCGGTGGCGCGGGAGTCGCTCTCGACGCTGGTCACGCGCACTCCGGCGCCGAGGCGGTCGGCCAGCGCCGCGGCGAGCAGGCCCACCCCGCCGTAGAGGTCGTGGTTGGCGGCCGACGGGTCCGCCGCGTCCGCGTCGACGGCGGCCTGCACGGCCTCGAAGAGCGCGGCGGCGGCTCCGCGGTGCACCTGCCAGAAGCCGGTGCGGTCGACCCGGAAGGTGCGGTCGGCGACGAACTCGCTCACCACCGTGCGGTCGCGGCGGGCGCGCTTGTCGGAGGGGTCGTGCACGAGCACCGCGGCCCCCTCGGACCCGGCCGCGTCGACGAGGTCGACCACCGAGCCGGGAGCGAGGCGCTCGCCGAGCGGTGCGGCCAGGGAGGAATCGGCGGTCGCGAGGGGCAGCGACTCCACGGTGACGACGTGGTGGCTGCGTGCCGCGTAGGGGCCGACCCGTCCGTCGTCGTCGACGTGGAGGCGGTTCCGCGTGCGCCAGCCGAGGCCGCCGGACGCGTCGTCCCCGCCGATCGGCGCGACCTCCACCTCGATCTCGCGACGGGCGAAGCGGGAGAAGGAGTCGACGAGCACGAGGCGCTTCAGCTCGCGCTGGTAGGCCAGGTCGGCGTGGCCGAGCTCGGCGCCGCCGACGCGCTCCTCCGGGCGGCGGTCGAGGGCGGCCTCGGGCCAGACGTGCTCCACCCGGTGCTCGGACGCCTCGAGCACCTCGAGCGCCTCGGCACGCCAGAAGCTGTCGTGCCGGACCTCGCTGATCCGCGCCCGCACGCGCTCGCCGGGGAGGACGTCCGGGACGAAGACGACGCGGCCCTCGTGCCGGGCGACGAACACGCCGCCGTGGGCGACGTTGCTAATGTCGAGCTCGATCTCGGTCCCGAGTGCGTCGTCGGCCCCGTCGGGGCGGGCGGATGCTCGGGACGGGGTCTGTGCCATCCGTCGAGCATCCCACAGCGTGGGCCCGGCCGCAGGGAGCCCTCGTGCGCCTCTACCTCGCCTCCACCTCCCCCGCGCGCCTCGCGCTGCTGCGGGCCTCCGGGATCGAGCCCGTCGTCGTCCCCTCCGAGGTGGACGAGCCCGCGGCCGTCGCCCGGGCCGAGCAGGAGCGGGGCGCGGCGCTGGACGCGGACGCCACCGTCTCGCTGCTCGCCCGCGCCAAGGCGCACGCCGTCCTGCGCCCGGACATCGACGGTCTGGTGCTCGGCGGCGACTCCGCGTTCGTCCTCGACGGCGTCGTCCACGGCAAGCCGCACGAGCCCGAGCGGGCCCGGGAGCGCTGGCGCGCCCAGCGCGGACGCACCGGCCGCCTCCACTCCGGCCACTGGCTCGTCGACCACCGCGGCGGGAGGATCGTCGCCGAGGCCGGAGC
Organism: Rathayibacter sp. AY1C4; assembly: GCF_002932195.1. Taxonomy (NCBI): domain Bacteria; kingdom Bacillati; phylum Actinomycetota; class Actinomycetes; order Micrococcales; family Microbacteriaceae; genus Rathayibacter; species Rathayibacter sp. AY1C4. The sequence goes on from NZ_PSWE01000005.1 coordinate 145,759, forward strand.
GGTCACCTCCGCCGCCGTCACGTTCGCCGACGACATCGACGACGCCGAGATCGACGCCTACGTCGCCACCGGCGAGCCCCTCGAGGTGGCCGGCGCCTTCACCATCGACGGCCGCGGCGCCGGCTTCATCACCGCGATCGAGGGCGACCCCTCGACGGTGATCGGGATGTCGGTGCCGACCCTCCGCACTCTGGTGCGGAGCCTCGGGGTCGACTGGACCGCGCTCTGGAACCGCTGAGGCCCGTCCCGCCCTTGTGAGGAACCGACGAAGGCCCTCCGCTTCTTTGTGGTGAGCCGCGCCGGGCCGGGCGGAGCCGCCCCCTAGGGTTGAGGACCATGCCGAAGATTACGAAGGTGCTCGTCGCCAACCGGGGCGAGATCGCCGTCCGAGTCATCCGCGCCGCCCGCGACAGCGGGATCGCCTCCGTGGCCGTCTACGCCGACCAGGACCGCGACGCCGTGCACAGCCGCCTCGCCGACGAGGCCTACGCCCTCGGCGGGACGACCAGCGCCGAGACCTACCTCGTCATCGACAAGCTGCTCTCGGTGGCGCGCCGCTCCGGTGCCGACGCCGTGCACCCCGGCTACGGCTTCCTCGCCGAGAACGCCGACTTCGCCCGCGCCGTCATCGACGCCGGCCTGATCTGGATCGGCCCCGGCCCCGAGGCCATCGAGCGCCTCGGCGACAAGGTCTCGGCCCGCCACGTCGCCGAGAAGGTCGGCGCGCCGCTGGCCCCGGGAACCCTCAACCCCGTCTCCGGTGCCGCCGAGGTGCTCGAGTTCGTGGACCAGTACGGCCTCCCCGTCGCGATCAAGGCGGCCTTCGGCGGCGGCGGTCGCGGCCTCAAGGTCGCCCGCGAGCGCGACGAGGTCGAGGAGCTGTTCGCCTCCGCCACGCGCGAGGCCGTCGCCGCCTTCGGCCGCGGCGAGTGCTTCGTCGAGAAGTACCTCGACCAGCCGCGCCACGTCGAGACCCAGTGCCTGGCCGACGCGCACGGCAACGTCGTCGTGGTCTCCACCCGCGACTGCTCCCTCCAGCGCCGCCACCAGAAGCTCGTCGAGGAGGCGCCCGCGCCGTTCCTGACGGACGCGCAGAACACCGAGCTCTACCGCGCCTCGAAGGCGATCCTGCAGGAGGTCGGCTACCTCGGCGCCGGGACCTGCGAGTTCCTGATCGGCAAGGACGGCACGGTGTCCTTCCTCGAGGTGAACACCCGCCTCCAGGTCGAGCACCCCGTGTCGGAGGAGATCACCGGCATCGACCTCGTGCGCGAGCAGTTCCGCCTCGCCGAGGGCGGCGTGCTCGACTACGACGACCCGGAGCCCCGCGGCCACTCCTTCGAGTTCCGCATCAACGGCGAGGACGCGGGCCGCGGCTTCCTCCCCGCTCCGGGCCCGGTGCACGTCTTCAAGGCCCCCGGCGGACCCGGCGTCCGCGTCGACTCCGGCGTCGTCGCCGGCGACGTGATCTCCGGCTCCTTCGACTCGCTCCTCGCGAAGCTGATCGTCACCGGCGACAGCCGCGAGCAGGCGCTGGAGCGCTCGCGCCGCGCCCTCGCCGAGTTCGAGGTCACCGGACTGCCGACCGTCCTCCCCTTCCACCGCGCGATCGTCGAGGACCCGGCCTTCGCCCCCGAGGGTGGCGCGCCCTTCACGATCTACACCCGCTGGATCGAGACCGAGTTCGAGAACACGATCCCGGCCTGGAGCGGCGAGCCCGGAGCGACCGACGAGCCGGCGGCCCGCCGGAACGTGGTCGTCGAGGTCGACGGGCGCCGCGTCGAGGTCACTCTCCCCGGCGATCTGGTCGGCTCGGGACCCGCCCGCGGGGCCGCTGCCGCCTCCCCGAAGCGCCGCGGCTCCTCCTCCGTCAGCACCGTCACGGGCGACTCCGTCGCCTCGCCCATGCAGGCCACCATCGTCAAGGTCGCCGTCGCCGAGGGCGACACGGTCGTCACCGGCGACCTGGTCGTCGTCCTCGAGGCGATGAAGATGGAGCAGCCGCTCACCGCCCACAAGGACGGCGTCGTGAAGGGCCTCGACGCGACGGCCGGAGCGACCGTCCCCGCGGGACACGTGCTCCTCCAGATCGTCTGAGCCCGTTCCGGGCCGCTCCCCGCGCGGCCCGGCGCGGTCGGCTCCTCGACGTGAGGGGTACCGCCGAGCGGGTCGCGTCGCGCTGCCGTCAATCGCTTCGCACGCGATTCCCGGTCGTGCGCTCTGCCGATGAAGGGCCGCACCCCGCGCGGCCCGGCGGAGTGGCGCGTCAGGTGACGATGTGCATGGCGCGCGCGGCGTCCGAGATCGAGCCGGTGAGGCTCGGGTAGACGGTGAAGGCCCGCGCGACCTGGTCGACGGTCAGGCGGTGCTCCACGGCGAGGGCGAGCGGGAAGATCAGCTCGCTCGCCTTCGGAGCGACGATGACGCCTCCGATGACGGTGCCGGAGCCGGTGCGCGCGAACAGCTTGACGAAGCCGTCGCGGATGCCCATCATCTTCGCCCGCGGGTTCGCGGCGAGCGGGAGCTTGTAGATCTCGCCCTGCGCGATGCCCTCCTCGATCTCGCGCTGGCTCCACCCGACGGTCGCGATCTCGGGCTGCGTGAAGATGTTCGCCGCGACGTTGCGCACCTCGGTCGGGTTCACGGCGTCGCCCATGGCGTGGAACACGCCGGTGCGGCCCTGCATGGCGGCGACGGAGGCGAGCGGGAGGAACGTGGTGCAGTCCCCGGCCGCGTAGATCGAGGGGACGCTGGTGCGGGCGACGCGGTTGACGCGGATGTGCCCCGACTCCGTCAGCTGCACCCCCGCGTCCTCGAGGCCGATGCCCGCCGTGTTCGGCACGGAGCCGACGGCCATCAGGCAGTGCGAGCCCTCGACGACGCGTCCGTCCGAGAGCACGGCCTGCACGCCCTTCTCGGTCCGCTCGACGCGGTCGGCGCGCGACTTCGAGAGCACGACCATGCCGTTGCGCTTGAAGACGTTCTCGATCACGGCGGCCGCGTCGGCGTCCTCGCCGGGCAGCACCTGGTCGCGGGAGGAGATGAGGGTCACGCGGGCGCCGAGCGCACGGTAGGCGGAGGCGAACTCCGCGCCGGTCACGCCGGAGCCCACCACGATCAGGTGCTCGGGGACGGACTTGAGGTTGTAGAGCTGGGTCCAGCTGAGGATGCGCTCGCCGTCGGGAGCCGCGGTCGGGAGCACACGGGGGCTGGCGCCCACCGAGACCACGATCGTGTCCGCCTCGATGCGGTCGAAGTCCATGCCCTCGCCGCCGGCCGCCGTGGAGACGATCAAGGCGTTCGAGCCGTCCAGGCGCCCGTCCCCCTGGACGATGCGCACGCCGTGGTGCACCAGGTTCGCGCGCATGTCCTCGGACTGCTGGCGCGCGAGCCCGAGCAGGCGCTTGTTCACCGTCGTCAGGTTGACCGCCACGTCCGGGCGCACCGGCTTGTTCTGCTCCGAGCGGGTGAAGAACTGCACGCCCAGGTCGGCGGCCTCGCCGATGGCGTTGGTGGCCTCCGCCGTCGCGATGAGCGACTTCGACGGGACGACGTCGGTGATGACGGCCGAGCCGCCCACTCCGACCCGCTCGACCAGGGTGACCTCGGCGCCGAGCTGCGCTCCCGCGATGGCGGCTTCGTAGCCGCCCGGCCCCCCTCCGAGTACAGCGATCCTCTGCGCGCGCTCGAACTCGTAAGCCATGCTTCCCATTGTCCTCTCTCACTGAGTGTTCGCCCAATCGCGGGGTGTCGGATCGGCCGCGGGAGTCGCCCTCCGCCGCCGCGCAGCCCGTCGGTAGGGTGGGAGGATGTCCGACCAGACCCTGCACCCGCTCGACGCCCCCGACGCCGATCCCTTCGAGATCGCGGCCCGCGCGGCCGCTCAGATCGCCGAGGCGACAGGGGTCGAGAAGCACGACATCGCCCTCACCCTCGGCAGCGGCTGGGGCAAGGCCGCCGACGCGATCGGCGAGACGACCGCGACGGTGGAGGCCACCGAGATCCTCGGCTTCTCCAAGCCGGCCGTGCACGGGCACGGCGGCACCCTGCGCTCCGTCCTGCTCCCCACCGGCAGGCGCGCGCTGATCATCGGCGCCCGCACCCACTACTACGAGGGCTACGGCGTGCGCCGCGTCGCGCACAGCGTCCGCACCGCCGCCGCGACGGGCGCGACGGTGATGATCCTCACCAACGGCGCGGGCGGCATCAAGGAGCACTGGACGCCCGGGACCCCCGTGCTGATCAGCGACCACATCAACCTCACCGCCGACTCGCCGCTCGAGGGCGCGACCTTCGTCGACCTCACCGACCTCTACTCCTCGCGCCTGCGCGACCTCGCCCGGGGGACGCGTCCTGAGCTGGACGAGGGCGTGTACGTGCAGTTCCGCGGGCCGCACTACGAGAGCCCGGCCGAGGTGCAGATGGCGAGGATCATCGGCGGCCACATCGTCGGCATGTCGACCGCCCTCGAGGCCATCGCCGCGCGCGAGGCGGGCATGGAGGTGCTGGGCATGTCGCTCATCACGAACCTCGCCGCCGGCATCCAGAAGACCCCCCTCAGCCACGAGGAGGTGCTCGAGGCCGGCCGCGACGCCGAGGACGACCTCGCCCGCCTGCTCGCCGGGATCACGGGCGCCCTGTGAGCGCCGACGTCCGGGAGCTCGCCGAGGCCTGGCTCGCCCAGGACCCCGACCCGGAGACGCGGGAGGAGCTGGTCGGCCTGCTGACCGCCTCCGACTCGGGGGACGCTTCCGCCCGCGCCGAGCTCGAGGACCGCTTCGGCGCCCGCCTGGCGTTCGGCACCGCGGGCCTGCGCGGCGCCATCGCGGCGGGATCCAACCGGATGAACCGCGTGCTGGTCTCGCAGGCCGCCGTCGGCCTGGCCGACTTCCTGCTGGCTCAGGGCGTCCAGCGGCCCGTGGTCGTGATCGGCTACGACGGCCGGAAGAACTCGCGCGTCTTCGCCGAGGACTCCGCCGCGCTGATGGCGGGCGCCGGCGTGGACGCGGTGCTGCTGCCCCGGCTCCTGCCCACCCCCGTGCTGGCCTTCGCCGTGCGCCACCTCGGCGCCGACGCCGGAGTGATGGTCACGGCGAGCCACAACCCGCCGCAGGACAACGGCTACAAGGTGTACCTCGGCGGCGCCGACGAGGGCTCGCAGATCGTGCCGCCGGTCGACTCCGAGATCGCCGAGCGGATCCTCGCGGTCGCGCGGGACCGGCGCGTTCCGGAGCTGCCGCGCGGCGAGTACCGGCTCGCGGACGAGTCCGTGGTCGCCGCCTACATCGAGGCGACGGCCGCCGTCGGCCGCCAGTCCGCTCCGCTGCGCGTCGTCTACACGGCGATGCACGGGGTCGGCTGGGAGACGGCGCACCGGGTGCTCTCCGCGGCGGGATTCGACGAGCCTGCCGTCGTGGTCGAGCAGATCGAGCCCGACGCGGCGTTCCCCACCGTCGCGTTCCCCAACCCGGAGGAGGCGGGCGCCCTCGACCTCGCTTTCTCGACCGCGCGCTCCGGTCGCGCGCAGCTGATCGTGGCCAACGACCCGGACGCCGACCGCTTCGCCGCCGCCGTGCCCGACGCCTCCGCCCCGGAGGGCTTCCGGCGCCTCACCGGCAACGAGGTCGGAGCGCTGCTCGGCTGGCGCGCCGCCGAGCAGGCCCGCCGCGAGGGCCGCACCGGAGGAGCGCTCGCCTGCTCGATCGTGTCCTCCCCCGCCCTCGGTGCCGTGGCGGCCGACTACGGCCTCGACTTCGCCGAGACGCTCACGGGCTTCAAGTGGATCTCGCGCGTCCCCGACCTCGTTTTCGGCTACGAGGAGGCACTCGGCTACCTGGTGAACCCCGGGACGGTCCGCGACAAGGACGGCGTCTCGGCCGCGCTCGCCTTCCTCTCCCTCGCGAGCGCGCTCGCCGCCGAGGAGCGCACGATCGACGACGAGCTGGAGTCGTTCGCCGAGCGGTTCGGGCTCTTCGGATCGGAGCAGATCTCGCTCCGCGTCACCGACCTCTCCGAGATCGGCCGGATCATGGCCGGACTGCGCGCGACGCCTCCGACCGCGATCGGCGGGCTCGCCGTCGAGCGGAGCGAGGACCTGCTCGCCGAGGGCGGCGCGCTGCCCCCGACCGACGCGCTCCGCTTCTCCCTGGACGGTGCCCGTCTCATCGCGCGCCCGAGCGGCACGGAGCCGAAGGTCAAGCTCTACCTCGACGCCTGGTCGCACGACTCCGACGCCGACGCCCGCCGGTCGGCCGTCTCGTCCCGCCTCGCCGCCCTGCGCACCGGCGCCGCGGAGCTCCTCGCGTAGGTCCCCCTCCGGTCAGCGGGGCGCGCGGACACCGATCCGCTCGCCCCGCTTCCAGAGCCACTCCACCGGACCGAGCTCGAACCGGCGCAGCCACAGGTGCGCCGCGAGCACGACGACCGCCGCGATGAGCAGGAACGCTCCGACGGTCGCCGGGACGCGCCACTGCGCGGCGGTCACCGCCAGCCCGAGTCCCCAGCCGTAGAAGAGGGCGCCGCCGAGCAGGTTCTGCAGGAGGTAGGCGCTCAGGGCGACCCGGCCGACCTCCCGCGCCCGGCGTGCCGCCCAGCCCTCGCCGCCCCGGCGGAGGCATGCCTCGGCGAGGGCCGCGAGCAGGCCGAGCCCGACCAGGGGCGCGACGAGGTAGCGCTCGGCGAGCAGACCGGCGGCGCTCCCCCCGACGCCCAGCGCGAGGTCGACGGGGAGGGCGAGGGCGCCGAGGACCATCAGGCGACGGCGGAGTGACGCGCCCTCGGCGGCGAGGACCCCCGCCCGATGGAGGCGCGCGCCGAGGAGGAACATCGCGAGGCTGAGGAGCCCGATGAGCACCGGCTCCGCACGGAAGACGCCCGCGTTCTGCAACCGGAAGGCGGCGAGACCGAGGAACGACGCGTCCGCGTAGGGGCTCCGGCCGGTCGGCCCCTGTCCGGCACCGTCCGGGCTCGCCGCCACGAGCGCCACGAGCGCCGAGATCAGGACGACGTGCAGAGCGCCGCAGACGAGGATCACGCGGCGCTGCGTCGTCGGCCGGGTGAGCAGCAGCCAGGCGACGACCGCTCCGGTGACGGCGTATCCCATGAGGACGTCGAACTCCGCGATCAGCACGTAGTTGACCGCGCCGTCCAGGAGGAGGAGCGTCGCGCGCCAGAGGTAGCGGCCCGGCCAGCGCGTCCCGCGCCGGACCGCGGACGCGTGCTGGATCGCGAGGCCCACCCCGAAGGCGAGGGAGAGGAGGGCGAGGAACTTGCCCTGCGCCAGCGCCATCAGCAGGAGCTGCGCAGTCCCGGCGGAGGAGGAGGTCTCCGGCGTCACCGGGACGGAGAGCAGTCCGAGCATCCCCCAGGGGTGGGAGAAGATCCAGATGTTCGTGCCGAGGGTCCCGATGATCGCGACACCGCGGACGACGTCCAAGGTCGCGATGCGGCGGCCGGCTCCGGCACGGGGCGGCAATACGGTCGTATTGGTCATGTCCGAGAGCGTAGCCTGCTCGAGCAGTCGAACGAGAGGGACGCCATGCCGGATCGGCGCGAGAGCAGGAGCGACATCCTCTCGGCGGTCGTCGCCGTCCTCTCGACCCGCGGGGCGGAGCACCTCAGCATCCGCACCGTCGCGGCCGAGGCCGGCGTCTCGGTGGGGGCCGTCCAGCACCACTTCCCGACGAAGCAGGCGCTGCTGGCCGGCGCGATGGCCCGGGTCGAGGAGCGCTTCCGCGAGCGGATGCGGAGCCGCCTGGAGGCCGAACCCTCGGCCGAGGTGCGGCTGCGCGTCTTCTGCGACGAGATCGCGTGCGTCGCGGACGAGGACGTGCCCGACGCGATCGTGTGGACCGCCTTCGCCTCCCGCGCCGGCACCGATCCGGAGATCCGCGCGATCCACACCGCCGGCTGGTCGCGAACGGAGGACGTCGTCCTGGAGCTGCTGCGCGCCGCGCATCCCGCGGCGTCGCTCGGCGCCGACGACGCGGCGCTTCTCCTCGCAGTCCTCGACGGCATCGCGGTCTCCCGCGCGGCCCTCGCGGCGGGCCTGCTCGGCGGCGCGCCAGCCGAGCAGCGCTCCGACCTCGTTGCCGGTGAGGCGCCGGAAGCCCTCCGGG
>NZ_PSWE01000050.1:0-11935 GCF_002932195.1 Rathayibacter sp. AY1C4
TGCGCGAGGCACAAGCGCTCATTCTGCCATGCCGCGCCGATCCGAGTCAAAGCAGGGACGTTAGGAGGGCAGAGTCATGAGGAGGGCAGAGTCATGAGGGGGACGGGGAACGGGAACGGGGAGGGACCGGGCGGCGGGCGCCCGATCCCTCCCCGGAGGCGGAGGCTAGGCCTCCTGGTCCTCGCGGCGACGGCTGCGGGCGATCAGGAGCGAGCCGAGGCCGAGGGCGACAGCACCTCCCGAGAGCAGCAGCCAGGAGCCGGTCTCCACTCCGGTGGAGGGGAGGCCGCCGGGGCCGGTCGGTGCGGTGATCGGCGCGGCCGTGGCGGTCGGTCCGGCCGTCGGCGCGACGGTGGGCTCCGGGGTCGGCGTGGGCTCGGGGCTCACGGTCGGCTCGGGCGTCACGGTCGGCTCAGGAGTCGCCGTCGGCTCGGGGGTCGCGGTCGGCTCCGGTGAGCCGGTCGGCTCAGGAGTCGCCGTGGGCTCGGGAGTCGCGGTCGGCTCCGGCGAGCCGGTCGGCTCCGGCGTCGGCGTGGGCTCCGGGGTCCCCGGCAGCTCGACGGCGGCGCCCTCCGGCGCCACGGCGAGCAGCGCCCGGGCGACGTCGCTGAACGCTCCGACCGGGTGGTTGCGGAACACCGGCGAGGTGCCGAAGAGGAAGCCCTCGGTGCCCGACTCCGTCGAGAACGAGACGGCCGAGGCCTGCCCGGCCGCGTCGCTCCGGGACTGACCCTCGGAGTCGACCCAGTGCCCGGCGACGAACGTGCCGTCCTCCGAGTAGCTCTGCTCGACCGCGACCGACTCGTCGAAACCGGCGAACCACAGTGCCGGCGAGACGAACGCGGTGTCCTGCGGGTAGTCGCCGAGGACGCCGCCACCGGGCGTCTCGACCGAGACGATGCCGTTGGAGCCGCTGGTGCCGGTCTGCGCAGTCAGCTCGGCCAGGCCGAAGTCGGACACGAAGGCCGCTCCTGCGCCGCCGCGGCCGACGACGTCGCCGCCCGCCGCGAGGAACTCCTCGACCACGGTGCGGCCCACGGCCTGCTCCGCGGTGAAGGAGAGGGCGCGTCCCACGTAGAGCACGTCGGCGCCCTCGAGGGTCGCGGTGCCCGCGGTGAGCGCGGCCGCGTCGACGGCGACCGCGTCGGCGAAGCCGAGCTTGGCCAGCGCGTCGCGGTCCTCGTTCGTGCCGGAGTAGGCGACGCGGAGGGCGTCGAGCGCCTTCCCGTCCTCGGCGCGCACGCGGTCGGCGGTGGTCGCCGTGAAGTCGACGCCGAAGGCGGCGGCGGCTCCCTCGGCGGCCGCGAGCCCGGCGGCGTCTGCACGGAGGGCGATCGTGCCGTCCTCGAACTGCTCGAGGGCGACGCCGTCGGCCAGCAGCGCGTTGACGGCCTGGTACTCCAGGACGCCGCGCGGCTCGAAGGCGAGGTAGTCGGCGCCTGCCGGGACGGAGCCGACCGGAGCCACGGCGGTCACCGGCTCCAGGCCGACGGCCGGGAGGGCGTCGGTGGTGGAGCCGATCGCCTGCACGTCGGCGCCCCAGAGGAGCGAGAGGCTCCAGGCCGAGACGTCGTACATCTCGGGCACGCGGCTCGAGATGTCGCTGCCGTCGGCGAGGAGGACGTTGGCGAGGCCGCGGACCGACTGGTGCATGTCGACCAGGTAGGTGCCCGCGTGGTAGGAGACTCCTCCGACGCTCGTGGCGGCCGTGGTCCGCGACACCTCGACGCCGTGGGCGAGCAGCTGCGCGACGAGGGTCTCTGCGTCCGAGACGGAGCGCTGCGTGCCGTCGACGGGGATGACGTAGGCGCGCGGGTACTCGGTCGTGTAGACGTCGGTCTCGTCCCAGATCTCGGTCCACTCGGTCGGCACGCCCGCGGGCAGGTCGGCCGCGGAGACGTCGGCGGGGATCTCGATGGCGGGGGCGCCGGTGACGCCGCGCTCGAAGATGGCGACCTGGTTGCTCAGGAGCGCGTCGCGGTTGGCCTCGATGTAGTCGACGGAGGCGTCCATGACGATCCCGGCGACCTCGACGTCGATGTCCGCGTTGGCCTGGCCCTGGGCGATCTCCTCCGGAGTGCTGTTGGCCGTGCGGCCGAGCGGAAGCTCCACCGTGTTGGTGATCGCGCCCTGGAAGGCGACGTACTGCGGGGCGAAGATGGGGGGCCAGTCGTCCCAGCCCGCGCGGATGTCGCGGTAGGGGATGAGGATCTTCCCGGTGTTGTCCGTGGTGGCGCTGCCGTCCTCGGCGAGGTAGGTGTTGCCGGGCACGTCGGCCTCGACGACGCGGCGCTCGATCTCGAGCGCGGTCGCGTAGGCGTGCGGGAGGAAGAGGTCGTACTCGTAGTTCTCGCCGTGCGGCGGGCCGCAGGGCTCGACCTGGAGGATCCCGGTGTAGCCGTGGATGTCGATGAAGTACGTGGGCTGGAGCACGCTCGAGAGGTCGCGGATCACGGCCGCCTCGCTGGTGGCTCCGGTGATCATGTCGCGGTTCGGGTCGTAGCCCGCGGCGACGGCGCGCTGGCCGAGGGCGCGGCCGTCGGGGTTGTTGGTGACGGTGAAGTAGAGGCGGTTGCCCTCGAGCAGCGCCTCGGTCTCCGCGTCCTCGGCGGTGGCGACGCCCTCGATGTACTCGAGGATCGCGTCGCTGCCCTCCCACTCGTTGCCGTGGATGTTGCCGTTGAACCAGACCGGCACCTTGTAGCCGTCCATCAGGTCGGCGTCGGCGGCCGCGGCGGCGGGCTCGTACTTGAGCCGGTCGCGCCACTCGGCCTGCTGCGCCGTCTCGGCCTCGGTCTCGGGGGCGGTGACGGTGACCAGGTAGATGTCGCGGCCGAGGCCGGACTTCCCGACCACCTGGGTCGAGACCCGGTCGGAGCGGGCGGCGAGCGCGTTCAGCTGAGGCGCGATGGCGTCGTAGGGGGTGACTCCGCGCAGGAGCGAGGCGTCGGTCGGGTCGACGGGCGCCTCGGTCAGCGGGGTCTGCTGCGGGTAGCTGGTCGGCACCGCGATCGGAGCGGACGGCGGACGCACGATGTCCACGCGGGTGTAGTCGGCGGGTGCTGCGGTCGTGGCGGTCGCCGGCGGGGCGACCAGGAGGCCGCCAGCGGCGAGCGCGAGCGCGGCGCATCCGGAGGCGAGGGCGGTTCGAGATCTCAAGCGGAGTTCTTCCCTTGTCGAGGCGTGACGGAACGGATCGGGCCCCCGTCGGCGTCTGGATCTCCGAATCGGATGTGAACCCTCTCAGGAAGATAGAGGCTCCATGTTTCCGTCACGTGTCGGCCGGGTCAGCTCCGCGAGATGCCTCTTCGGTACGCCTCGCCCGGCGACTCGAGTGCCCGAGTGGCATCCGGCGAGAGGAGGAAGGAGGGCCCGGTCAGAGGAAGAGGGAGAGGACGAGCGTGGCGCCGAGCGCGAGGACGGAGGCGAGGGAGACGCCGACGGTCACGGACTTGAGGGCGCCGCGGACCGACTGGCCGAGGAAGCTCTGCAGCAGCCAGAAGGTGTTCGAGGTGACGTGGATGCAGAACAGCGCGCCGGAGCCCGCAGCGAGTGCGATCAGCAGCGGGTCGAGGCCGAGTGTCGCGGCGACCGGCGCGACGACTCCGGCCGCCGTGATCGCCGAGAGGGTGACCGAGCCGACCGCGATGTGCAGCACGGCCGCCATCACCCAGACGAGCAGCAGCGGCGCGGTCGCCGAGGTCGAGAAGTAGCCCTTCAGGATCTCGCCGAGGTCGCCCTGCGCGATCACCGCGGCGAGCGCCCCGCCGACGCCGGTGAGCAGGAAGATCTGCCCGCCGTCCTGGAAGCCCTTGGCGACCGCCTCCTCCATCCGCGCGGTTCCCACGGTCGACCGGCCGACCACTCCGGTGCCGATCACGGCGAGGAGGAGCGCGATGACGGGGTTCCCGAGGAACTGCAGCACCGGCAGCTCGATCCCGGAGACGGTGAGCACCGCCTGCGCGGCGATGAGCAGGAGGGCGAGGAGCATGGGCGCGAAGAGGAGCAGGAGCGGGCGCTCGCGGGCGGCGTGGGCGTCCTGCGCCTCGGCGGGACCCGCCGCGTCCTCGACGGACGAGCCGGACGAGCCGCCCGATGCCGCTCCGGCTCCGCTCGAGGACGCCCCGCCGCTCCCCCGCGCTCCGAACGACGGCAGCCGTCCGCCGTCCGCGGCGGGCGACGCCCCCACCGTCGCGAGCCCGGTCGTGTCGTCGCGCACGACCAGCTGCTCGTCGCGCGCCGGGTCCCAGAAGCCGAGGCGGAACGCGAGCGACATCAGCAGGATCGTGACCACGACCGTCGGCGCCACCACCGCGAATCCGCCGAGCATCATCACGCCCAGCGGCACTCCGAGCAGCCCCGCGAGCGCGACCGCGGCGAAGCCGGGCACCATCATCACGATGCCCGTCTCGAGCCCGACGGCGAAGGTCACGGCGACGATGCCGGTGCCCGCGCGCCCCAGCCGCGGCGCGATCCGGCGCGCGAGCGGGGCCGCGATCACGATCAGCGCGTCGACGAAGATCGTCTGCAGGTAGGTGGCGAAGGAGAGGCCCAGCGCGTAGGGGATCCCGCGGCGGCCGAAGACGCGCAGCAGGCCCTCGACGAGCCGGACGACGGCGCCCATCTCGTTGAGCATCGCGCCGATGAGCACGCCCCAGCCGATCAGGAGGCCCGCCTCCATCATCACCTCGCCGAAGCCGGTGGTCATCGTGGAGACGGTGTCGACGGGGCCGAGCCCGGTGAGCAGGCCGATCGCGGCGGCTCCGACGGCCAGCGCCAGCACCGGGTTGAATCGGAAGCGCACGATCGCGACGACCACCACGACGATCACGAGGGCGACGACGCCCAGGGTGTACCACTCGGGCATGACGTCCTCCTCCGCCCGCGACTGCGCGTGCCGTCACACCCTAGGGGACCGCCGCGCACCCCCTCGCCCCCGCCGGGCACGGGGCCCTAGCGTGGACGCATGGCACTGACGCTCCCCGAGCCCCGACTCCCCTCCCTCCTCGACTCCCCCGTCCTGCGCTGGGGGGTGATCGCGCCCGGCTCGATCGCAGGCTCGTTCGTCGAGGCGCTGCAGAAGCACACCCGGCAGCGCGTGGTCTCGGTGGGCTCCCGCTCGCTGGAGCGCGCGGAGCGGTTCGCGAGCCGGTTCGGGATCGAGCGGGCCTCGGCCGGCTACGAGGCCGTGGTCGAGGATCCTGAGGTCGACGTGGTCTACATCGCGTCGCCGCACTCGGAGCACGCCCGCCAGGCGCTGCTCGCCATCGCCGCGGGCAAGCACATCCTGGTCGAGAAGCCGTTCGCGCCGACCCCGGGCGAGGCCGAGATGATGGTGCACGCCGCGCGCGACGCCGGAGTCTTCGCGATGGAGGCGATGTGGATGCGCTACCTGCCGCACATGGACGTCGTGCGGCAGCTGCTCGCCGACGGGGCGGTCGGCGCGCCCGCCGTCGTCTCGGCCGACTTCGGCGCCGCCTTCGACTTCGACCCCTCCAGCCGGATCTTCGACCCGGCGCTCGCGGGCGGCGGCCTGCTGGACGTCGGCGTCTACGCCTCCTCCTTCGTCTCGATGGTGGCGGGCACCCCGCAGAGCACCGTCGTCGCCGGCAGCATGACCTCGACGGGCGTCGACGCGACCGCGACGATCGTCGGCAGCCATGCGCACGGGGTGCAGTCGGTGGCCACCTCGACCGTGCTGGCCGACACCCGGCACGCGGCGAGCGTCGCTGGGCGGGCGGGGCGGATCGACGTGCACCCGTCGTTCTGGACGCCGGGCGGCGTGACGCTCACCCGCGGCTCCGAGAGCGGGTCGTGGATCGACGAGACGCCGCTCCAGGGCGGCGAGGGCCTCGCCTGGGAGGCGCTGCACGTCGCGCAGTACGTGACGGAGGGTCGCACCGAGTCGCCGCTGCACCCGCTCGACGAGGTGGTCGCCGTGGTGCGGACCCTCGACGACGCGCGCCGCCGGCTGGGCGTCTCGGTGTAGGGCGGGCGGCGGGAGACCGCCGTCCCGGCCCTCAGCCCGCCGGCAGCTCGACGCGGAAGCTCGTGCGCCCCGGCTCGGACGCGACGAGGACGCGCCCGCCGTGGGCGTCGACGACCGCCGCCACGATCGCCAGGCCCAGCCCCGTCGATCCGGTCGTGCGCGCTCGGGAGGAGTCGCCGCGGGCGAAGCGCTCGAACAGCACCGGCACCAGCTCCGGCGCGATGCCCGGGCCGGAATCGGTGACCGTCACGACCGCGATCGGCCGCCCCTCCGACACCTCCTCGGCGAGCGCCGCCACGACCCGGGTGCCGGGGGGCGTGTGCACGGTCGCGTTCCGCAGCAGATTGGCGACCACCTGGTGCAGCCGGAAGCCGTCGCCGCGGATCTCGATCGGCTCCTCGGGGAGCTCGAGGTCCCACTCGTGGTCGGGGCCCGCGGCGTGCGCGTCCGACAGCGCCTCGATCACGAGCAGCGTCAGGTCGACGGGCTCCTTCTCGAGGTCGCGGCCCTCGTCGAGGCGGGCGAGCAGGAGGAGGTCCTCGACCAGCGAGGTCATCCGGGTGGCGGCGGACTCGATCCGATCGAGGGAGTAGGCCGCCGACTCCGGCAGCTCGGTCCCGCCGCGCCGGGGCAGCTCCGCGTAGCCGCGAATCGCCGCGAGGGGAGTGCGCAGCTCGTGCGAGGCGTCGGCGACGAACTGCCGCACCTTGTCCTCGCTCGCCTGCCGCGACTCCAGAGCACCGGTGACGTGGTCGAGCATGCGGTTGAAGGCGGCGCCGACGCGGCCGACCTCGGTGCGGGTGTCGGCGTCCTCCTCCGGGACCCGCTCGACCAGCTCGACGGCGCCGCGGTCCAGCGGCAGCTCGGCCACGCGGGTCGCCGTCGCCTCCACCCGCTCCAGGGGCCGCAGGGCCACGCGGATGATCGCGGTGGCGACGAGGGCGACCAACAGCATCGCCAGCAGCACCACCACGACGACCACCCAGGTGAGGGAGGCGAGCGTCTCGGCGACCTCGCCCAGGGGGACGCCGACGACGACGACGGAGCCCTCGACCGCCGCCGCGCGCACGCGGTAGGTCCCGAGGCTCCCGGGCAGCTCGATGGTCGCCTCCTCGCCCCCTGCGGCGACGGCCGCCGCGAGCACCGAGTCGGCCGGGTCCGAGAACTGCCGGCAGACCCCGTCGGCGTCGACGTAGGCGCCGATGAAGGAGCCGTCCGAGCCCTGGACGGCGGTGATGGTGCTGAGGTTCTGGCTCGGGCCGCCGCCGAAGGATCCGCTCGGGCAGGTCGTGGCCTGCTCGATCGCGCTCGACCCGCCGAAGCGGCTCGGCCCGTCGAAGTCCTGGAGGCGCGTGACCGACTGGCTGAGCGACGCGTCCGTGCTGCCGTAGAGGATCGAGCGGGCGGAGAGCACGCTGACCGCTCCCACGACGCCCGCCGTCACCGCGACGAGCGCGACCACGGCGACGACCATCCGCCGCCGCAGAGTCCACGGCGCGCGCCGGCCGCGGCGGGAGCTGCGGAGGGCGGAGCGGGTCGCGAAGTCGCCGAGCGACGGGCGGCCGGTGCGGCTCACTGGTCGGCGGGCTTCAGGAGGTAGCCGGCGCCGCGCACGGTGTGGATCATCGGCGAGCGGCCGGCGTCGATCTTCTTGCGCAGGTACGAGATGTAGATCTCGACCACGCTCGACTTGCCGCCGAAGTCGTAGGACCAGACCCGGTCGAGGATCTGGGCCTTGCTGAGCACGCGGCGCGGATTGCGCATCAGGAAGCGCAGCAGCTCGAACTCGGTGGCGGTCAGCTCGATCTCGTCGCCGCCCCGGCGGACCTCGTGGCTGTCCTCGTTCAGCACCAGGTCCCCCACGACGACCTCGGGGTCGTCCGCGTCGTTGGCGAGCAGGGTGCTGCGGCGGATGAGGCCGCGCATCCGGGCGACCAGCTCCTCGAGGGAGAAGGGCTTGGTGACGTAGTCGTCGCCGCCGGCGGTGAGGCCGGCGATCCGGTCGTCGAGCGCGTCCTTCGCGGTGAGGAAGAGGACCGGGGTCTCGCTGCCGTCCGCGCGGACCCGCTGCAGGACCTGGAGGCCGTCGATGTCGGGGAGCATCACGTCGAGCACGATCACGTCCGGTCGGAACTCGCGGGTGATCGTGATCGCGGCGCGGCCCTCGGCGGCGGTGCGCACCTCCCAGCCCTCGTAGCGCAGAGCCATCTGGAGCAGGTCGGTGAGGGTGCTCTCGTCGTCGACGACGAGGACGCGGATCGGCGTCCCGTCGGCCCGCTTCAGGCGGGTGCGCTGCGCGGGGGCGAGGTGCTTCGAGGGGGCCGGGGTGCTCATGACTCCAGTATCGGGAGTTTCCTATGGATCGGCTATGACCGGCCGATGCCGTCGCTGTGCGCTCCCGATGCGTCCTCCGCGGGATCGGCGTCGAGCTCCTCCGGAGCGATCGCCGCGGTGCGCGCGTAGCCGCGGACCCGCCGGTCGATGAAGGTCGCCACCCAGAGCAGGACGCCGATCACGAGCAGCACCCCCGCGATGCCGTACTGGGCGGTGTCGCGTCCCGAGGTGATCGGCAGCACCAGGTAGACGCAGGCGATCGTGCCCAGCACCGGCAGCACGGTGGGGGTCCGGAAGTGACGGTGCTCGACCGGCTGCCGCCGCAGCACCAGCACGGAGACGTTGACGACGGCGAAGACCGCCAGCAGGAGGAGCGACGTGGTCCCGCCCAGGAGCACCGCGATGGGGTCGGAGGGGTCGCGCGACACGTAGGCGGTGAGGAGCAGGGCGATCACCGTCGTGAAGAGGATCGCGGCCCACGGCGTGCGCCGTCCGCGCAGCACGTTCTGCAGGAACGGCGGCAGCACGCCCTGGCGGCTCATCCCGTAGAGCAGGCGGCTGGCCATCATCATGTTGATCAGCGCGCTGTTGGCCACGGCGAAGAGCGAGATGAAGGGCAGGAGCGTCGAGATCGGGAAGTCGGGCGCCGCGGCCTCGACGACCGTGACGAGCGGAGTGTCGTTGCCGGCCAGCTCCCCCACGGGGACGATCGCGACGGCGAGCGTGGATACGAGCACGTAGACCACGGCGGTGATGCCGAGACCCGTGAGCATCACGCGCGGGAAGATGCGGCTGGGCTCCTTCGTCTCCTCCGCCATGTTCACGGAGTCCTCGAATCCGACCATCGCGAAGAACGCCAGCGAGGTCGCGGTGCTCACCGCGAGCAGCAGCGACTTGTCCTCCGGCGCCTCGAACGCGACCACCCGCGAGAAGTCGGCCTGCCCGCCGAACACCGCGAAGAAGCACACGAAGATCACCAGCAGCAGGCCCGAGAGCTCGATCAGGGTGAGCACCACGTTCAGCCCGACGCTCTCGGCGACACCGCGCAGGTTCACCAGGGCGATGCAGACCATGAACACCAGCGCGATGCTCAGCCGCGTCCCCGCGCCGTCCCCGAGCCCGAAGCCGATCGCGAAGTTGCTCGCGAAGGCGCCCGAGGCGGCGGAGGCCGAGGTGATCCCGCTCGCCATCACGGTGAAGCAGACGAGGAACGTGACGAAGTGGATCCCGAACGCCTTGTGCGCGTAGAGCGCGGCGCCCGCCGCCTGCGGGTACTTCGTCACCAGCTCCAGGTAGGAGCAGGCGGTGAGCGTGGCGACGACGAACGCGATCACGAAGGGGAGCCACGCGGCCCCGCCCACCTCGGCCGCGACCTGCCCGGTGAGGGCGTAGATCCCGGTCCCGAGGATGTCGCCGACCACGAACAGCAGCAGCAGCTTGGGGCCGAGCACCCGCTTGAGCTCGGGCGGGGCGGACGTCTCTCTCGTGGCGGTCATCGTCGGCCCCTCCCGTTGCGGATGAGCGCGAGCCTACGACCGCGGGCACCGCCCCGGGAAGAGCGGGCGCCCGGGGAGCAGGAGCCGACGACACCCACCACTCCGCTGTCGCGCCGTGCGCAGCGCAGCCTCCACCTCGCCGGCGGGAGGCTGCGCGAGGCCGGCTGACCGGATGCTGCCACGGCCGGAGCCTGTCCGGACGTCCCGTGGGCCCCCGACCCTCCGCCCCGCGCGGAGCCGGGGGTCCGCCGCATGTCCGGATGCTGCCGTGCCCGGATGCTGATCTGGTGCCGCCGACGGGCCTCCGCGAGGCTCTGAGGACCACGACGAGAGGACGCACCATGACCGCCACTGCACCCGCCGCCACCCCGCACCTCGGCCCCGTCGCCGCCGGAGGCGCCCTCGCCTGGGCCGCGCTGGCCGCGCTGCTCCTGCTCGGGGAGCCGCACCCCGCGGCTGTCCTCGTGCTCGTGCTCGCGGCCGCCGCCGCGACCTCGCTGAGCGTCGTCGCCGTCGCCCGCCGGCAGCCCCCCGCCCGCCGCACCGGCGTCGTGATCGGTCTCCTCGCCCCCCTCCTCGCGAACGCCGGTCTCACTCCGCTCGCCGCGCTGGTCGGCCCGGCCGTGTTCGGAGCGGTGGCGCTGGTCCTCGCCGGTGAGCTCGCCGTCGTCGCGGTTCTCGCGCGGCGGCGCTGAGTGCGCGCCTCCTACACTCGGGAGGGTCGGGAGAACGGGGGGCCGCCGGTGCTGAGCGAGAACGCGATCGCGCTGTACCTGCACGCGTCCGTGCGCGGAGACTGGTCGCTCGAGAGCGCGTCGGACGAGCTCGGCGTCACCGTCGACGGCCTCCGCGAGGCGCGCGACGAGCTGATCGGGCTCCGGCTGCTCGCTCCGCTGCACGCGGGGGCGGAGTCGCTCGCCACGGCCGCGCCGGACATCGCCCTGGCCGAGCTGATCGCCGACGACGAGCGGCGCCTCCTCGAGCTGCAGACCGGGATCACCCGCCGCCGCAGCGAGCTGATGGCCCTCGTCCCCGCCTACCGGAGCGCCCGCAGCGCCCTCGCCGCCGCGGAGCAGGTGGAGGTGATCGAGGACCCGGCGACCGTCCTCCGGCTGCTCCTCGACCTGCAGCGCGGAGCCTCGGAGGAGGTGCTGATCGCCGCTCCCGGCACCAGCAGCGTGGAGCGGCACGAGGCGAGCGACGCCGTCGACCGCGAGCTGCTCGGGCGCGGCATCGCGAGGCGGACGCTGTACCACGACCGCCGCCGCGACAACGCGGCTCTCCGGCGCTCGGTCGCGGAGCTCGAGCCGCTGGGCGCGCGGTTCCGGACCCTCCCGACGCTGCCCTTCCGGCTGGTGGTCTTCGACCGCTCCCTCGCGATCGTCGCCCGCTCCCGCGACGAGGACGACCGCGCCGCCCTGGTCGTCCGCTCCCCCGAGCTCGCGGCGACCCTGGCGCGCGTGTTCGACGCGGCGTGGGAGTTCGCAGCGCCCCTGCACGCGGCAGGTGCCGAGGAGGAGCCCTCCCTCTCCGCGGTGCAGCGGTCGATCCTGCAGGGCCTCGCCGCCGGGCTCACCGACGAGGCGCTCGCGGCACGGCTGGACCTCAGCGTGCGCACCTGCCGTCGGCACATCGCCGGTCTCTTCGAGCTGCTCGGCGCCGAGAGCCGCTTCCAGGCGGGCGTGCTCGCGGCCCGGCGGGGCTGGCTGCCGGTCCGACCGCGCTGACGCCGGCCGTCGGCGAGCTCAGCGCCGCGGAGCCGCAGTGTCGGAACGGGGTGTCCGCTAGCGGACACGTCCTCTTCCGGCTCTTGTCCCGGCACTCTCCCAGGTCGAACATGGGGACCGCCGCCGACATCCCCGATGACGGGCGGCCTCCGCACCGCGACCCCGTACCCGACGGGACCGCGGCCCCGACGCCCGCGCCGTACCCGACGGACCGCGGCGCATCAGCGACCTGAGCCGAACGCGCGCACAGGCGCTCCTCCGGCGCGCCGTCCGGCACCCCCGACCGACGACGCTCCGGGCCCCCGCTTCCACCTACCCGAGTGTAGGAGGCGCGCACTCAGCGCCGCCGCGCGAGAACCGCGACGACGGCGAGCTCACCGGCGAGGACC
>NZ_PSWE01000051.1:0-11263 GCF_002932195.1 Rathayibacter sp. AY1C4
CCCGCCTCCCCCTCCTGGGTGCTCGCGCTGTCGTCACCGGCCTCCGCCCCCGCCGGCTCCGGCGCCCTCACGCGCCTCGGTGCAGGTGCTGTGATCACCGGCCTCCGACGCTGCGCCAGGGCGCGGCGTCGGAGGCCGGTGATCACAGCACCTGCACCGAGGAGGGCGAGGGCGGCGGCTCCGAGGAGACCGCCGTCGAAGCCCGTCGACGGGAGGCCGCCGGCGCCGTGGCCGGGCGCGCCCGGTCCGGCGGTCGGCGTGGAGGTGGGCTCCCCCGGTCCGGCGGTGGGGCCGGCCGTCGGCGTCGCGGTCGGCTCCGGGGTGCCCGTGGGCTCCGGAGTCGCGGTCGGCGTCGGGGTGGGGGTGACCGCCTCGGTGACGTCGACGCTCACGAGCGTCGCGAGTCCCGAGTCGGTGTAGGCGACACGGCCGAGGTAGCGGGCCGGGCCCGCCAGGTTCGACCAGGAGACCGCGTACGCGATCGGCTCGCCCTGCACGGCGTCGACCACGGCGGGGTCGGTGCTCAGCGAGCCGAGACCGTTCTCCGGAGTGATGACGAAGCTGCGGAAGTCGAACGTGACGGTCGAGGATCCCGGAGCGGTCGAGTAGACATCGGCCTGGACCGTGTACTCGCCCGGAGCGGGGTCGGCGATGTCGACGCGCTCGTCGGCCGAGCCGGTCGCCGAGGTGAAGACCTTGTCGGTGCTCTCGCTGGTGACGGTGAGGTCGAGGTCGGCCGCGTCGTCGAGCGAGTCGAGGTCGAAGCGGGCGAACTCGGCGCCCTCCGGCACCACGACGGTGGTCGTCAGCGACTTCCCCGTGGGGAGCGTCGCCGAGTGGCCGTCGGCGGCGGTGGCGTCCTCGGCGAGGACACCCTCGGCGAGACCGCTCGCGGTGAGCGGCAGCGCGCCGGTGATGCCGGGCGTGACCGTCACCGTGCCGGTGCCGGTCGAGCCGGTGCCGGAGACCTCGTAGGGCGCGTCCAGCAGGACGGGGCGCACCGCGATCGGGCTGCGGACGTCGTGCTCCGCGCTCGCCCAGGTCAGGTAGCCGGTGGCGAACTGGTTGAGCGCCGCCGAGCCGGTGGTGAAGGAGACCGTGTACTCCGCCGTCTGGCCCGCACCCGTGAAGGAGAGGGTCGAGGGCGAGACGACGGTGTCGATCCCGGCGAGGCCGTCGACCGAGGCGGTGTAGGTGCCCGCGCCGGTCGAGGTGACCGTGCGGGTCACGGTCTGCGTGCCCGCGAGGGCGCCGATCGCGATCGAGGCCTGGTTGAGGTCGGACGGGTCGATCGCGGCGATCGGGTCGATCACCGGGTTCGAGGTGAAGACGTAGCCCGCACCCTTGAGGAACGCGATCCAGTCCTCCGTGCCGCTCTGGTAGAGCAGTCCGGGATCGAGGAACGCGGCAGGGTCGACGTGTCCGGCGCCCTGGGCGAAGACGTCCTCGGACGCGGCGCCCGACTGGTCGACGCTGTCGTAGGCGGAGGTCATCATGGCCGACTTCACCGCGGACGGCGAGGCCTTCGGGGTCGCGCCGAG
The DNA here is from genome assembly GCF_002932195.1 of Rathayibacter sp. AY1C4. NCBI lineage: Bacteria > Bacillati > Actinomycetota > Actinomycetes > Micrococcales > Microbacteriaceae > Rathayibacter > Rathayibacter sp. AY1C4. Next base: position 1,542 of record NZ_PSWE01000051.1, read on the forward strand.
GATCAGCGCGCCGAGGCCCGCCACGTGCGGCGACGACATCGAGGTGCCGGACTCGAATGCGAAGGCGGGGTCGTCGCCCTCGGCGTTGAAGCTGTCGGCGAGGATCGCGACGCCGGGCGCCGTGAGGTCGGGCTTCAGCACGTCGGCGCCGTCCGCCTCAGCGGGTCCGCGCGACGAGAAGCCGGCGACCTGCGGGACGGGGATGGAGGCTCCGGACGAGTTGCCCTCGGAGAGGGTCACGGTCGCACCGGCGGTGCCGGCGTAGGTCGTGATCGCCTGGTAGGCCTGCGAGTCGATCTGGATGCTCGGGACCGAGTGGTCGTCGACGTGCAGGGCGTTCGGGGTCGGGTTGAGCAGCAGCATGCCGATGCCGCCGGCCCGCTCGACCTCGGCCGACTTGGAGACGCGCGCGGTGACGCCCGCGGTGCAGGCGACGATCGTGCCCTTCACCTTGTCGGGGTCGAGGGTGCCGGTCTCGCAGATGGCGGGGTTCTCGGCGCCCGAGCGGACGACGTCGGCGCTGTTCACCAGCGGTCCGGTGACGTCCTCGTGGACCGAGATGGATCCTCCGACGAACTTCTGGCCGTCGCCGAGAGCGGCGGTCGCGGTGTAGGTCGGGATGGAGGACGCGGCGACCGTGGTGTACCAGGGCGACGCGTGGTCGAGCGTGGAGGCGCCCGCACCCGAGTTGCCGGCCGAGGCCGCGACGAAGACGCCCGCGGCGGCGGCGTTGAGGAACGCCTCGTCGATCGCGGTCAGGGTCGAGGTGGCCGAGCCGCCGCCGATCGAGAAGTTGATGACGTCGACGCCGTCCTTGGTCGCGGCGTCGATGGCCGCGAGGATGCCCGCTCCGGAGCAGAAGTCGTCGTCGTCGGTGCCCTCGTCGGGTCCGTTCCAGCAGACCTTGTACGCGGCGACCTTGGCGGCCGGGGCGACTCCGGAGATCTTCCCGTAGTCGTAGCCGTCGACGCTCGCCTCGACGCCGTTGTTGCCGGCTGCCGTGCTCGCGGTGTGCGAGCCGTGTCCGTCGGCGTCGCGCGGGGAGCGGTACTCGGGGTTGTCCGTCGAGCCGACCTCCTCGTCCGCGAGGAACCAGCGTGCGCCGATGAGCTTCTGGTTGCACTCGTCGCCGTCCCACTGCTCGGAGGCGGGGAGCCCCGGCGAGCAGGAGCCGACGAAGGTGCCGCCGTCCGACTTCACGAAGGAGGTGGTGGTGCCGTCCGTGTAGGGGGCCGCTCCGGGCGAGGTCGCCAGGGGCGCGCCTGCGAAGGAGGGGTTCTCGGGCGCGATGCCGGAGTCGATGACGCCGACGACGACGCCCTCGCCCGCCTTGTCGATGCCGCCCAGCTTCTGCCAGACGCCGTTCTCGCCCTCGAGGCCGAGGAAGTCGGTGGAGCGCTGCTGTCCGGTGTCGGGCACCGGGGTGCCGGCGGCGGCCGCGGCGAGCGGCGAGGCCTGCGCGGCGCGGTCGACCTTCAGGTTCTCGACCTTGCGGACCTGGGCGACGTCGCGGCGGCTCGCGAGCTCGCCCGCCTGCTCGCCCGAGAGGGTCGCGGAGAAGCCGTTGAGGGCGACGGTGTAGTGGTAGCCGATGGCGGCGTCGACCGCGGAGGCGACGTCCTCCTGGCGCTGCTCGAGGTGGGCGGAGTAGTCCTCCACCGGAGCCGAGGCGGCCTGCAGCTGCGCACCGTCGACGGGCGCGGTGCGGGCGAAGCGGGCATCGCTGCCCTGGTAGGTGGCCGCGGAGGGCTCGACGAGGGTGACGACGTAGTCGCCGTCGTCGAAGCTCTGGCCGACGGAGAGCCCGCCGACGAGCGAGGCACTGCCGGCGAGAGGGGCGGCACTGGCGCCGGTGGTGGCGAAGGCCGCGGTCGCGGCGACTCCGAGGACGGCGAGGCCCGCGAGGATGCGCCTCTCAGCGCGGCGGACGGGTGGTCGGTGGGACAGGTGGATCGGCAATCGATGTCCTTACTCACATTCGCTGGGAACCGGATCGGTTTCCACACAGAAACGACCCTACGAACTCGATTGCCCAGCTTTGTTACGAACAGGTAACGAAGTTGACGCTGAAGGGGGCCGATCCGTTGGCACTCCCCCTCCCCGAGTGCTAATTTAAACGCGTTGAGCCGGGTCGGCTCAACTCTTGGAACTCTTCGTTGCACGACTGAATGGAGTGATCTCATGGCTGTCACCTACGACCCCGTCCGCGAGCTGGACCGCCTCGCCGCCGCCCTCCTCGGCTCCGGTCAGGGGCCCCGCCGGATGCCGATCGACCTGTACCGGGACGGCGACCACTACGTCCTCACCGCCGACCTCCCCGGCATCGACCCGGGGTCCGTCGACGTCGACGTGGACGGGCAGCTCCTCACCATCCGTGCCCAGCGCACCGTCGCGAGCGGCGACGACGTCACCTGGATCACCCGGGAGCGCCAGTCGGCGACCTTCGTCCGCCAGCTGAGCCTCGGCCAGGGCGTCGACACCGAGCGCATCGCCGCGTCCTACGACAACGGCGTGCTCTCGGTGACCATCCCGGTCAGCGAGAAGGCGCGTCCCCGCCGCATCGAGGTCGTCTCGACCGCCCGCCCCGAGCAGGTGCGGATCGGCGAGGCGGCCGCCGAATAGGACGACGAGCGAGGGCCCGTCCGCGATCGTGCGGGCGGGCCCTCCGCCTGTCCGCACGCCCTACGCTGGCCGGATGCGCGCCTCCTCCTCCGACACCGCTGTCGGCGTCCTGCTCCCCCGCGATCTCCCCGCCTCCGAGGTGCTCGGCTACGCCCGCCGCGCCGAGGAGCTCGGCTTCGACGAGCTCTGGGTGGTCGAGGACCTCGGCTTCCGCGGCGGCATCGCCCAGGCCGGCGCGGTGCTCGCCGCCACCGAGCGGATCGTCGTCGGCATCGGCATCCTGCCCGCCGCCGTCCGCACGGCGGCCTTCACCGCGATGGAGCTCGGCACTCTCGCCGAACTGTTCCCCGGCCGCGTCCACGCCGGCATCGGGCACGGGATGCCGCACTGGATGCGCGGCCTCGGCGTCTGGCCGCGCAGCCCGCTCACCCTGCTCGAGGAGCAGTTCGACGCGATCCGCTCGCTGCTCTCCGGCGAGCGCACCCACCGCTCCGGCCGCTACGTGCACGTGGACGGCCTCGTCCTGGAGTCGCCGCCCTCCGTCGTGCCGCCGCTGCTGGCCGGCGTCCGCGGACCGAAGTCGCTGGCGCTCGCGGGCCGGATCGCCGACGGGGTCGTCCTGGCCGAGCCCGTCACTCCGGAGTACCTCGCGGCGGCCCGCGGCCACCTCGGCGGCACCGGACGGATCGTCGCCTACAACGTGGCCGCCGTGGACGACGACGCGGCCGCCGCGCGCGACGCGGTCCGGCTGGGACTCGAGTGGATCGGCGAGCCGGACTGGGCGCCGCACATCGCGCCGCTCCCCTTCGCCGATGACTTCGCCCGCCTGCGGGCCGAGAGCGCCGACCGCGCCGCCTTCGTCCGCGACCTGCCCGACGTCTGGGTCGACCAGCTGGCCGTCGTGGGCACTCCCGAGGACGCTCGTCGCCGCATCGGCCTGCTGCACGAGGCCGGTGCGTCGAGCGTCGTGCTGATGCCGTCGGGGCCCGATCCGCTCCACGCGATGGAGGAGCTCGCCCGGGCGCTCTGAGGCGCTCGACCCGGGCGCGTCCCACCGGGCCCGGAGACGCCTCCGGCCCGCAGGATCCGAGGATCGTGCGGGCCGGACGCGTCTGCTGAAGCCGGAGATCAGGCCGACATGCGGGCCTTCAGGTTCTCATCGAGGGTCGCGAGGAACTCCTCGGTCGTCTGCCAGCCCTGCTCGGGGCCGACGAGCAGGGCGAGGTCCTTCGTCATCTTCCCGGACTCGACCGTCTTGATGACCACGTCCTCAAGCGTGAGCGAGAAGTCGATGAGCTCCTGGTTGCCGTCGAGCTTGCCGCGGTGCGCGAGGCCGCGCGTCCAGGCGTAGATCGAGGCGATCGGGTTCGTCGAGGTGGGCTTGCCGGCCTGGTGCTGGCGGTAGTGGCGCGTGACGGTGCCGTGCGCCGCCTCCGCCTCGACGACGCTGCCGTCGGGCGTGGAGAGCACGGAGGTCATCAGGCCCAGCGAGCCGAAGCCCTGCGCGACGGTGTCGGACTGGACGTCGCCGTCGTAGTTCTTGCAGGCCCAGACGTAGCCGCCCTCCCACTTCATGGCCGAGGCGACCATGTCGTCGATGAGGCGGTGCTCGTAGGTGAGGCCCGCGGCGTCGAAGCGCTCCTTGAACTCGGTCTCGAAGATCTCCTCGAAGATGTCCTTGAAGCGGCCGTCGTAGGCCTTGAGGATCGTGTTCTTGGTGGAGAGGTAGACCGGGTAGTTGCGCGAGAGGCCGTAGTTCAGCGACGAGCGGGCGAAGTCGCGGATCGACGCGTCCTGGTTGTACTGGACCTGCGCGATGCCGTCGTCCGGGGCCTTGTAGACCTCGAACCTCATCGGCTCGGAGCCGTCCTCGGGCGTGAACTCGACGGTCAGCGTGCCCTTGCCCTTGAAGACGAAGTCGGTGGCGCGGTACTGGTCGCCGAACGCGTGGCGGCCGATGATGATCGGCTTGTTCCAGCCGGGGACCAGGCGCGGGATGTTCGAGATGATGATGGGCTCGCGGAAGATCACGCCGCCGAGGATGTTGCGGATCGTGCCGTTGGGCGACTTCCACATCTTCTTGAGGCCGAACTCCTCGACGCGGGCCTCGTCGGGGGTGATGGTCGCGCACTTCACGCCGACGCCGTGCTTCTGGATGGCGTGCGCCGCGTCGATCGTGACCTGGTCGTCCGTCTCGTCGCGGTACTCGATGCCGAGGTCGTAGTACTCGAGGTTCACGTCGAGGTACGGGTGGATGAGGGTGTCCTTGATCTTCTGCCAGATGATGCGCGTCATCTCGTCGCCGTCGAGCTCGACGACCGTTCCCTCAACCTTGATCTTGGACATTGCTCTCCCATGGTGTCGATGACCCCGCACCTGTGCGGGACGGGCGGCTCTGCACCGCTCCGGATGGCCTCCGCCAGCCTACCCGAGGCCCGAACTGTCTCGATGTCGAGACAGTTCTCGATCGTCCGCGCCGGGGCCGGCGCACGTCGCCCGACAGGAGGATGCCCGCCGTCCTGCGCCGCCGGTACAGTGACGGCATGAGTGACCTCCGCCTGGAAGAGCTGTCCGCCTCGAACATCTCCGCCGTGAACGGTCTGAGCCTCAAACCCGGCCAGGAGCAGTTCATCGCGCCGGTCTCCTACTCCGCCGCCGCCGCGGTGATCGACCCGGGCGCCTCCTGGCAGCGGGCCGTGATGGACGGCGACGAGCTGGTCGGCTTCATCCACGCGCACTTCGACCCGGAGGCGGCGGAGGAGTTCCGCAGCTGCATCTGGCGCATCAACATCGACGCGGCGAAGCAGGGCCGCGGCGTGGGCACCTTCGCCGTCCGCGCCACCGCCGACGAGGCGCGCGCCCGCGGCTTCGACACCCTCACGGTGATCTGGGAGTCCGGCGAGGACGGCCCGGAGCAGTTCTTCCGCTGGATCGGCTTCGAGGTCGTCGGCGAGACGCAGTACGGCGAGAACATCGGGGCGCTGACGCTCTGAGCGCGGCGCCGGAGGCAGCGGAGCCGGCCGACTTCGTCTCCGCCGTCCTCGAGGTGGTCGCCTCGATCCCGCCCGGCCGCGTGATGGCCTACGGCGAGATCGCCGCGGTCCTCGGCACTCGTGCGGCACGCGCGGTCGGCACGGTGATGGCCCGCTACGGCTCCGACACCGCCTGGTGGCGCGTCGTCCGCGCGGGAGGAGCGCCCCCGGTCGGCCACGAGGAGCGCGCCCGCCGGGAGTACGAGCGCGAGGGCACGCCCCTCGTCGTCACGCCGGGCGGCTGGCGCGTCGACGTGCGCAGCGCACGCTGGCGCCCCTGAGCCGGGATCGGCTCAAGGGCGTTAGTCGCGAGCGGCAGCCGCTCAGACGAGCGAGTCCCGCCAGGCCGCGTGCAGGGTGGCGAAGCGGCCCTCGCCGGCGATGAGCGCCTCCGGAGTGCCGTCCTCGACGATGCGGCCGTGCTCCATCACCAGCACCCGGTCGGCGACCGCGACCGTCGAGAGGCGATGCGCGATGATGACCGCCGTGCGGTCCGCCAGGAGCGTCTGCAGGCCCTGCTGCACCAGGCGCTCGCTCGGGATGTCGAGGGAGGAGGTCGCCTCGTCCAGGATCAGCACCGCCGGGTCGGCCAGGAACGCGCGGGCGAACGAGATCAGCTGGCGCTGACCGGCCGAGACGCGGCCGCCGCGCTTGTTCACGTCGGTGTCGTAGCCGTCCGGCAGCGCCTGGATGAACTCGTGCGCGCCGACCGCCTGCGCGGCCCGGACGATCTCGTCGTAGGACGCGGTCGGCCGCCCGATCGCGATGTTGTCGGCGACGGATCCGGAGAAGAGGTACGCCTCCTGGGTGACCATCACGATCGCGCGCCGCAGGTCCTTCGGGTGCAGCTGCCGCAGGTCCACGCCGTCGAGGGTCACCACGCCGTCGCTCGGGTCGTAGAAGCGCGAGATCAGCTTGGCGAGCGTCGTCTTGCCGGCGCCCGTGGACCCGACGAGGGCGATGGTCTGCCCTGCGGGGATGTCGAGGTCGAAGCGCGGCAGCACCTCGCGGTCGGCGGTGTAGGCGAAGCGGACGCCCTCGAAGCCGAGGCGGCCCCGCGCCTGGCGCAGGTCGACCGGGCGGGCCGGATCCGGGACGCTCGGCTCCTCGGCCAGCACGCCCGAGATCTTCTCGAGCGCGGCGGCCGCCGACTGGTAGGAGTTGTAGAACATCGCCATCTCCTGCACCGGGTCGAAGAAGCGCCGGGTGTAGAGCAGGACCGCCAGCAGCGCGCCGATCTCGAGCCCGCCGTCGAGCACGCGGACGCCGCCGATGAACAGCACCACGGCGACGGTGACGTTGCCGATCAGCACGAGCCCGGGGTCGAAGGTGCCGAACACTCCGAAGACGCGCTTGTAGGCGAGCCGGTACTGCTCGACGACCCCGCCGAACACGGACTCGTTGCGCTTCTGCGTGCGGAAGGTCTGCACGGCGCGGATGCCGGTCATCGACTCCACGAACTGCACGATGAGCCGCGACGAGGCGACGCGAGTGCCGCGGAACAGCGCCTGCGACCGTTTCTGGAACCAGCGGGTGAGCAGCGCGAGCGGCACCAGGGCGCAGGCGAGCACGATGCCGCTCACGCCGTCCAGGGAGACCAGGGCGATCGCGACGAAGCCCATGTAGAGCGCACCCTGCACCAGCTGGTTGATGCCGGAGTCGAGCAGCTCGCGGATGGAGTCGAGGTCGCTGGTCTGGCGCGAGATGATCCGGCCGGAGGTGTAGTTCTCGTGGAACTCCAGGCTCAGCTTCTGGGTGTGCAGGAAGACTCGCTTGCGCAGGTCGATCAGGATCGCCTGGCTCACCCTCGCGGAGAGCACGGTGTACCAGGCGACCAGGAGCGCGCCGACGAGTCCGGTGAGGATGTAGGCGCCGACCGTGACCGCCAGCGGGACCGCGTTCCCCGCGAGGACCGCGGGCAGGCCGTTGTCGATGCCCGCCGCGATCAGCGCCGGTCCCGCGACCTGGGCAGCGGTCGCGATGACGACCACGACCGCGGTGAGCACCAGCCGCAGCCGGAGCGGCCGCAGCAGGGAGCCGAGCAGCCGCAGCGAGCGTCGGCGCAGAGCCGCCGACTCCGCTCTGCTGAGGTCGTCGCGCTCCTCGGAGGAACCGAGCGTGCTCATGATCGCGTCTCCTGGTGGGTCGTCGTGGGGCGGGAGCCGATGCGCTCGGTCCCGGCGGGCCGGGTCAGCTCGTCCTCGTCGAGGCTCGAGATGACGAAGCGGTAGTGCGGACTGCTCGCGAGCAGCTCGCTGTGGGTGCCGACCGCGGTGATGCGGCCCTCCTCCATCAGTGCCACGCGATCGGCGAGCGCCACCGTCGAGGGGCGGTGGGCGACGATGATCGCCGTGGTGTCGCCGAGCACGCGGCGCAGCCCCGCCTCGACGCGCGCCTCCGTGTCGACGTCGAGCGCCGAGAGCGGGTCGTCGAGGACGAGCACCGCCGGACGCGCGGCCACCGCGCGGGCGAGGGCCAGGCGCTGGCGCTGGCCGCCGGAGAGGCTCATCCCCTCCTCGCCCACCTTCGTGTCCAGGCCCTCGGGGAGGCGGTGGACGAAGTCGGCCTGCGCGATCTCGAGGGCCTCGAGCAGCTCCTCCTCGGTCGCGTCGGGTCGGCCGAGGAGGACGTTCTCGCGCACGCTCGTGGAGAAGAGCGTCGCGTCCTCGAACGCCATGCCGATGTGCGTGCGCAGCTCGTCGCGGCGGAGCCGGCGGATGTCGACGCCGTCGAGCTCGATGGCTCCGCCGGTCACGTCGTAGAGGCGCGGGAGCAGCGCGGTGAGCGTCGTCTTCCCGGAGCCGGTGATGCCGACCAGTGCCATCGTCTCGCCCGGCTCGACCTCGAGGTCGACGCCGTCGAGGAGGTCGCGGTAGCGCTCGGGGGCGTCCTGGTAGCGGAAGTGGACGTCGCGGAAGCGGACCCGACCGCGCGGCTCGAGGATCGTCTCGGGGTCCTCCGGGTCGGTGATGGTGTTCCGGCTGTCCATCACCTCGAAGTAGCGGTCGACCGCCGTGCGGGTGTCGAAGGTCATCGAGAGGAGGAAGCCGATCGACTCCACCGGCCAGCGCAGCACGGTCGCGGTGGCGAAGAAGGCGAACAGCTCGCCGACGCTCAGCTGGCCGACCGCGGCGAGCCAGACCCCGCCGAGCAGGCAGAGCGCGAACGCGATGTCCGGCACCAGCAGCAGGACGAGCCAGATCCCGGCGATGGCGCGGGCCTTGTCGATCTCGGTGCCGCGGAGCTTCTCGGCCTGGCCGGCGAAGTTCTCCAGCGCGTGCTGGTGGCGGCCGAAGGCCTTGAGGACGCGGATGCCGTGCACCGACTGCTCGACGGTCGTGGCGAGGTCGCCCGCCTGGTCCTGGCTGCGGCGCGCGATGCTCGAGTAGCGCTTCTCGAACGCGAACCCGTAGATCCAGACCGGGATCGAGCACACGACGAAGAGCACGCCGAGGATCGGGTTCCAGTAGACGAGGACGCCGAAGCCGACGACGATCGTCAGCGCGTTGACCACGAGCAGGACGAAGCCGAAGGCTATCCAGCGGCGGATGAGGCTGAGGTCGCTCATCGCCCGCGACAGGAGCTGCCCGCTCTGCCAGCGGTCGTGGAACGAGACGGGGAGGTCCTGCAGGCGGCTGTAGAGCGCCGAGCGCATGCGCGCCTCGATCCGCGTGCTGGGGGTGAGGACCATCCGGCGGCGCAGCGCGATGGCACCGGCCTCGACGACGCCGAGCACGAGGATGACGGCGACCGGGCCGATCAGCGGCCCGAGGTCGCCGGAGCCGGCGGAGGCCGCTCCGTCCCCCAGCGGCCCGTCGACGAGCTGCTGCAGGACGATCGGGATGACCAGCGACACCAGGCTCGCCACGAGCGCGACCGCGATGCCGCCGACCAGCCGGGGCAGGGAGTCGCCGACGAAGGGGACGAGGCGCAGCAGGGTCTGCAGCGTGCTCGGGCGCTTCTGCGCGGGGGCGCCGGGAGACGATGGCACTGGTCGGCATCACCGGCTCCGGGAAGACGACGCTCACCGCGCTGCTCCCGCGCCTCTACGACGTGACCGGCGGAGCC
>NZ_PSWE01000052.1:0-11249 GCF_002932195.1 Rathayibacter sp. AY1C4
GCCGTGGCGCGGCCGATCCGACAGGACGCCCGTGTCCACCAGCCCCCGCCCCACCCTCTTCGCCCTGCCCGGACTCGGGCTCGACGGCCGCGCCTTCGACGCGCTCGGCCGCGAGCTCGCCGACGTCGCGGACCTCGTCGCGCTCGACCTGCCCGGTGGATCCGGGACCTCGCTCGAGGAGATGACCGCCGCCACGATCCGCCGGATCCGCGAGCACGACGCCTCCCGCTGGCTGCTCCTCGGGCACAGCATGGGCGGGAAGATCGCCTCCCTCGTGGCCTCCCGCACGGTCACCGGCCGCTCGGGCCTGTTCGGGCTCGCGGGCGTCGTGCTCCTCGCCGGGTCGCCGCTCTCGCCCGAGCCGATGGAGGAGGCGCGCCGCTCGACCATGCTCGGCTGGGTCGACGACGGGCACCTCGACGAGGCGCAGGCGCGCGAGTTCGTCGACCAGAACGTCGGCTCGCCGCTGCCCGCCGACGCCGACGCGGAGGTGCTGGCCGAGCTGCGCCGCTACTCCCCCGAGGGCTGGCGGGACTGGCTCGAGCACGGCAGCCGTGAGGACCGCACCGGCGAGGCCGCCCTCGGGGCGGTGCCCGCGCTCCTGATCGCGGGCGGTGAGGACGGCGACCTCGGCGCCGACGCGCAGCGCCGCCTCAACGGCTCCCTCTACTCCCGCGCCCGGCTGCTCACGCTCGCCGGGGCGGGCCACCTGCTGCCGTTCGAGCGCCCGGTCGAGGTGGCGGCGGCGATCCGCCGGTTCTGGGAGGAGGAGGCCGGCACGGCGCCGTCGGTCCCGGCCGACGTCGGCGCGGCCATCGCCTCCGCCCGCACCTCCACGCGGGTGCGCGGGCTGCTGGCCGTGCGCGCGCTCGCCGACGACCCGGAGTACGCGCCCCGCGCCCTGACCGTCGCCCAGCTCGCGGAGCTGCGCGCGATCGCCGACCGGGTCGTCCCGCAGGAGGGCGGCCGGATCGACCTGGCCGCACGGGTGGACACGCAGCTCGCGAACGGTGAGGGCGACGGCTGGCGCAACGCCGACCTGCCGGCCGACCCGATCGCCTACGGTCTGGCGCTCGACGCCCTCCGGGGCTTCGCCGGCCTCGGCCCCGCCGAGCAGGACGCGCGCCTCACCGCGATCGCCGACGGCTCCGCGGAGCTCGGCGACCGCTCGGCCGGCGGGCTCGGTGCCGAGCAGCTGACCGCCTGGTTCGAGGACTGCCGCGTCGACCTCGTCAGGCAGTGGCTGGCCCACCCCGCATCGATGGCGCGGATCGGCTACGACGGCTACGCCAGTGGCGGCGACACGCTGCCGCTCGTGACGGGCTTCCGCCTGCTCGGCGCCGACGACCGCGAGACCTGGGAACCGACGACGAGGAGTCACCGATGAACACGACCGGCATGCGCCGCTTCCCGCTCGACGAGACGGTCGACGCCGTCGTGATCGGCACCGGGGCCGGCGGAGCGCCCCTGCTCTCGGTGCTCGCCGCTCGCGGGCTGCGCGTCGTCGCCCTCGAGGCCGGGCCGCACGTCGATCCACTGGGCCACACCGCCGACGAGACGGCGGCCGTGGAGATCAACTGGATGGAGGAGCGCCTCAGCGGAGGCGAGACCCCCACCGCCTTCGGGCAGAACAACAGCGGCCGCGGGGTCGGCGGCTCGACGCTGCACTGGGGCGCGTTCACGCCCCGCCCCGACCCGCGCGACCTGCGGCTCCGGAGCGACTCCGGTGTCGGCCGCGACTGGCCGATCGAGCACGCCGAGCTCACCGCGTACATCGAGAAGGTGGAGGCGACGATCGGAGTGGCGGGCCCGGCCGAGTACCCGTGGGACCCGTCGCGCCGCTACCTGCAGGGCCCGCTTGCGCGGAACGCCTCGGCCGACATGATGCTGCGCGGCTGCGCGGCGATCGGGATGCGCGCGACCGACGCGCCCGCCGCCGTGCTCAGCAGCCCGCGGGACGACGGCCGCCCCTCCTGCGTCAACTGCGGCCAGTGCCATCAGGGCTGCCGGACCGGCGCGAAGACGAGCATGGACGTGACCTACCTGCCGGAGGCGGTGCGGGCCGGTGCCGAGATCCGGGCCGACTCGTTCGTGCACGGGATCGAGCTGGACGCCGCGGGACGCGTGTGCGCCGTGGTCTACACGAGCGGCGGAGTGGAGCACCGGCAGCGCTGCTCCGCCCTGTTCCTCTGCGCGGGCGGCGTCGAGACGCCCCGGCTCCTCCTGCACACCGGCATCGCGAACAGCAGCGGGCAGGTGGGCCGGAACTTCCTGGCGCACGGGGCGACCCAGGTCTGGGGCACCTTCGAGAGCGAGATGCGCGGTTACCGCGGCTACCCCTCCTCGGTGATCACCGAGGACACCGTCCGCCCGGCCGACGCGGACTTCGCGGGCGGCTACCTGATCCAGAGTCTCGGAGTGATGCCGCTGACCTACGCGACGACGCTCGCCCGCGGCGCGGGACTCTGGGGCAGGGATCTGATGGACGCGCTCGACGGCTACCGCTTCGCGGCGGGCGTCGGGATCAACGCGGAGTGCCTGCCCGCCGACGGCAACCGGCTGGAGCTGACCGACGAGCTGGACGAGCACGGGGTGCCGAAGGCGCGCATCACGTTCTCGGCGGGCGCCAACGAGGAGGCGATCGACCGGCACGCGATCCGGACGATGACCGCGATCGTGGAGGCGGCCGGCGCGACGAGCACGCGGGTGATGGCGCGCACGGCGCACACTCTCGGCACCGTGCGGATGGGCACCGACGCGGGCGACGCCGTGATCGACGCGGACGGCCGCAGCTTCGACGTGCCGAACCTCTGGGTGTGCGACAACTCGGTGTTCCCGAGCGCGCTGATCGCGAACCCGGCGCTCGCGACGATGGCGCTCTCGCTGCGGACGGCGGACCGCTTCCTGGCGGCGTAGCGTCGCGGCTGCGGGGCGGCTGCGGGGCGGCCGCGGGGCGGGACGACGGGCGAGGTGCTCCTCCGCGTCGCCGACTGACCGCGCGGGCGTGCCCGGACTGCGCGCCCGGACTGCGCACCCCGCCGGATCAGCCGTGGGGCCGTGCGGGGCGCCAGCGCAGTCGCGAGACGCGCTGACCGAACGGCGGGCCGTCGCGATGGCGTGTTACGGCGGTACGGCGCGCGCTGAGCCGCCGAGGTGCTGAGGTGCTGAGTGCTGAGGTGCTGCATCGTGGTGGCCGAACGGCGGCAGGGCGCAAGGCGGCGGCACGGCCCTGGTGTCGGCACGGCGTCAGGCGACGGTGCGGCCCCGGTGACGGTCCGCGCCTCAGCGGCAGTGGTGCGGCGGTGGTGCGACGGTGCGGCCGCGTGAACCCGAGCGAAGGCGCAGATCCGAGCGTCAGTGGCGCGGCGGGAGGTCGCTGAGCACTCGCCTCCGAGCGACAGCACGGCCCGATCACCAGTGCGAACCCGCGCCATGGGCCGAACCCGCCCGACAGCCGATTCCCTCAGGGGTGCACGGCAGCACGGGAGCACGGCAGCACGGCAGCACGGCAGCACGGCAGCACCGCAGCACGGCAGCGTGTCAGCACGGCAGCGTGTCAGAACGGCGGCGGCCGGTCCTCGAACCTCGGGGTCGCGGGTGGGTCTGGACGGAGCCGTGCCTCGAGGCCCGGCGGGCGCGTGGTGATGCGGCGGCCAGTGGGGGTGGTCCAGTCGGCGGTGCCGTCGGGGTGGAGGACGTAGGTCCAGCGGTCGCCGTGCCGCACGTGGTGATGGGCGACGCAGAGGCTGGCGAGGTTGGCGGGGTCGGTGCCGCCGCCGTTTCGCCACTCGACGACGTGGTCGGCCTCGGCGCCCGCGGCGGAGCGGGTGCAGCCGGGGAAGCGGCAGGTCACGTCGCGGAGCTGGAGGAGGAGCCGCAGCTCGCGGTGCGGCAGTCGGCGTGTGCGCCCGACCGAGAGGACGGCGCCCGTCCGGGGCTCGGTCAGCACGCGGGTGACGGTCGCGGGGACGAGGCTCCGGGCGACGTCCGCCGGGATCGGGCCGTAGCCGTCGAGCTCGGCGGAGGCGTCGTCGGCGCCGGACGCGGTGCTCGCCGACAGGGTGACCCGCACCTCGGCGCGCACGCCGGTGACGAGGGTCGGAACAGGCCGATCGGCACCGACCGAGTCGGGCACCGTGCCGATGACGTCCGCATCGCAGAGGAGGTCGGCGAGAGCGTCGGCTCTCAGCTGGGCGAGGGTCCGCTCGTCGCCCGCTCGGGAGATCGCATCGACGGCGCCCGCCCCGGTGGTTCCGGCGGGCTCCGCTCCGGTCGTCCCGCTGGACTCCGCTCCGCAGGAGCCCGCTCCCGCGGCGGCGAGCGGCGGCGTCCCCTCCGCCGCGTCGCGGAGGATCCGGGCGATCCGGTCGAGGCGGCTGTACGCCCCCACGGCGACCGGGGCGGGGAGGAGGGCGCAGAGCGTCGCCATGCCGTCGACCTCGGGGGTCAGCCAGACCGCGCGGTCCTCGCGGGCACGTCGGTGGCGCTCGGCGAGGGGCTGCTCGTGGAGCTCCTCCCGCAGTCGGGCCAGAGCGCGCCGCAGCTGGGTCGGCGTGGTGCGGGCCGCGAGCTCGGCCGCCCGCGTATCGAACGCGGCGCGGGAGCCCGGAGGCAGGGTGGCCGCGACGGCGCAGACGACCTGGCCCGCCTCCCACCGCAGGCGCGCCCCGGCGAGGGCGGCGCGGGTGGTCGGCAGGTCCTCGACGAGGAGGCGCGCGTGGTCGAGCTCGCGGGAGGCGACCCGCTCGGAGACTCCGAGGGCGACCGCGAACTCCGCGCGGATCGACCGCTCGGCGAGGTCGCTCGACGCGTGGGGCGCCGAGCCGCGGGCGAACGACTCCGGATGCTCGAGCGCGGCCCGGTGCCCGGCGTGCAGCTCCTCGGCCGCGGCCAGGAGCAGCGGGGACGCCGAGCGGGCCAGCGCCGCGGCCCGGTCGCCGCGAGCACGCACCTCGCTGAGCACCGCCTCCGCTGCTGTCGACCCGCTGATCATCGTCATACGTGTATTCAATCAGCGACCACCGACACGGAAGCGACGGATCGTCATATCCGTGGAGAACCGGCGTGAAGCCCTCCTGTGGAGGGAGGGATCACAGCAGCCGACGCCGCACATCCCCGCCGTCCTCGGGGCGGCGCGCGCAGGACACCGGCGCAACACCCCGCCACACGCACCGCCACACGCCCCCCGCTCACGCGAACCGCACCGCCACACACGCCCCCGCTCACCCGAACCGCACCGCCCCGCCTCACGCACCCCCGCACGCCCTCAGCCTCACGCGAAACGCCCCGCCACCTCCGCCAGGCACTCCCGGAACACCCGCACGGCCGGCGACGCCAGCTGCGCCTCGCGCTGGGCGGTGAAGATCGTGCGGCGGGGCGTGCCGGGCAGCTCGAGGAGGCGGCAGTCCGGCGCCTCGCCCGCCCAGACCAGGTCGGGCATCAGGGCGACGGCGTGGCCGGAGGCGGCGAGGCGGATCTGCGCCTGCAGGTCGGCGGTCTCGAAGCGGACGTCCGGCTCGAAGCCCGCGACCCGGCAGGTCTGCTCGGCGAAGTGGCGGCTCGCGGTGCCGCGCGGCTCCATCACCCAGGCGGAGCCGCGGGCCGAGGCGAGGTCGACGACGGCGGAGTCGCGGCTCACGGCGAGGCGGATCGCGTCGGACGTCAGGTCGCTGCGCACCAGTCCGGGCAGCCAGGAGGTCGAGTGGCCGGGGTACTGCTCGGCGACGACGAGGTCGAACTCCCGCGCCCACGACGTCTCGTGCAGCGCACCCTCGGGCTCGCGCTGCACCATCTCGACGCGCACCTCCGGGAAGCGGTCGGCGACGGCCCGGAGCGCACCCGGCATGAGCGCGAGCGCGGCCGACTGGAACACCGCGACGCGCACCCGCCCGGTCACCGACTCCCCCGAGGCCGCGAGCGCCGCCTCCGCCCGCTCGAGCAGGGCCATCACCTCGCCGGCCGCCTCGACCAGGATCTCGGCCTGGGGTGTGAGCTGCACGCGCCGGCCCGCCTTCCGCAGCAGCTCGACGCCGGCCTCGCGCTCGAGGACGGCGAGCTGCTGCGAGACGGCGGAGGGACTGTAGGCGAGGGCCTCGGCCGCGGCGGCGAGAGTGCCGCGGATGGCCACCTCGCGGAGCAGGACCAGGCGGCGGACATCGAGCACGGCGTCTCTCCGATCGTTCAGCTGAGCTGACCGGTACCGGTAAGAAACGGTCGCTTCTGCTCAACGGTAGCCGGTCGAATACTGAAGGCACCCACCTCAGAGCAGAAGGACCGCACCATGACGGATCTCGCCAGCCCCGCTCTCGCCACCGGCCCCGCCGCCGACGGCCCGTCCGCCGATTCGATCGATCCCCGCCTGGTCGACGAGAGCGTCGCCCTGGTGCGGCGCTGGCTGCGCGAGGCGTCCGCGATCCCGATCGACGCCTCCGGGGCGCAGCTGGCGGGCGTGCTGAAGGACCCGGCCGGCCTGGACTTCACGGTCGGCTTCGTCGACGGCGTCGTCCGCCCCGAGGACACCCGCGTCGCGGCGGCGGCGCTGAAGGCGATCGCGGGCGGCGTGCCGTCCTTCCTCCCTGCTCCGATGCGCGGCGCGGTCGCCCTCGGCGGCGTCATGGCGCCGCTCCTCCCGGACGTCGTGGTGCCGATCGCGCGCCGGGTGCTGCGACGGATGGTCGGCCACCTGATCATCGACGCGACCGACTCGCGCCTGGGCCCGGCCATCGCCGCGATCCGCCGCGACGGCGTCCGGCTCAACATGAACCTGCTCGGCGAGGCCGTCCTCGGCCGCGAGGAGGCCCACCGCCGCCTGGAGGGGACGCACCGGCTCCTCGCCCGCGACGACGTCGACTACGTCTCGATCAAGGTCTCCTCGAGCACCGCCCCGCACAACCCGTGGGCCTTCGACGCCGCGGTCGACGACATCGTCGAGGAGCTGGCGCCGCTGTTCGCCCGGGCCGCTGCCTCCTCGCCGCAGAAGTTCATCAACCTCGACATGGAGGAGTACAAGGACCTCGACCTCACCATCGCGGTCTTCACCCGCATCCTCGACCGGCCGGAGTTCCTCGGCCTCGAGGCCGGCATCGTGCTGCAGGCCTACCTGCCGGACGCGCTCTCGGCGATGATCCGCCTGCAGGAGTGGAGCGCCGCCCGCCGGGCCCGCGGCGGCGCCGGCATCAAGGTGCGCCTGGTCAAGGGCGCGAACCTGCCGATGGAGCAGGTCGAGGCCTCGGTCCACGGCTGGCCGCTGGCGACCTGGAGCAGCAAGCAGGACTCCGACACGAACTACAAGCGCGTCGTCGACTACGCGCTGCACCCGGAGCGGATCCGCAACGTGCGGGTCGGCGTCGCCGGGCACAACCTCTTCGACGTCGCGTACTCGTGGCTGCTGGCCGGCACCCGCGGCGTCCGCGAGGGGATCGAGTACGAGATGCTCCTCGGCATGGCCCAGGGCCAGGCGGAGGCGGTGCGCCGCACGGTCGGCTCGCTCCTGCTCTACACGCCGGTCGTCGCGCCGGCCGAGTTCGACGTGGCGATCGCCTACCTGATCCGCCGGCTGGAGGAGGGCGCGTCGAGCCAGAACTTCATGTCGGCCGTCTTCGAGCTCGAGGCCGACCCGGCGCTCTTCGCGAGGGAGGAGGAGCGGTTCCGCGCCTCCGTCGCCGCCCTCGACGGGGCCGTCCCCCCGGCGCACCGCGTGCCCGACCGGTTCGCCGCGAGCGGCCGCCCGGGACCGGGCGACTTCCGCAGCACCCCCGACACCGACCCGTCCGTCGCCGCGAACCGCGAGTGGGCGCAGGCGATCCTCGCGCGCGTCCCCTCCTCCCGGGCCGGCGCCGACGCGATCGAGGCCGCCACGATCGGCACCCTCGACGAGCTGGAGTCGGTGCTCTCCGGCGCCCGCGGCAGCGGCTGGAGCGATGTCCCGGCCGAGGAGCGCGCCCGCATCCTGCACCGCGCCGGCGACGAGCTGGAGGCGCGCCGCGCCGAGCTGCTCGAGGTCATGGCGGCCGAGGGCGGCAAGACCCTCGACCAGGGCGACCCCGAGGTCTCGGAGGCCGTGGACTTCGCCCACTACTACGCCGAGCGCGCCCTCGAGCTCGACGCGGTCGACGGCGCCCGCTTCCACCCGGCCGCGCTGACCCTGGTCGCTCCGCCGTGGAACTTCCCGGTCGCGATCCCGGCCGGCGGCGTCCTCGCGGCGCTCGCGGCCGGCTCCGCCGTGGTGCTCAAGCCCGCCGGACCGACCGCGCGCTGCGGCGCCGTGGTGGCCGAGGCGCTGTGGGCGGCGGGCGTGCCCCGCGAGGCCCTGCGCCTGCTCCGCCTGCCGGAGGAGGAGCTGGGGCGCGACCTGATCGCCTCCCCGCAGGTCGACCGCGTGATCCTCACCGGCGCCTACGAGACGGCGGAGCTGTTCCGCTCCTTCCGGAACGACCTCCCGCTGCTGGCCGAGACGAGCGGCAAGAACGCGATCGTGGTCACCCCCTCGGCCGACCTCGACCTGGCGGTGAAGGACGTGGTGGCGAGCGCCTTCGGGCACGCGGGCCAGAAGTGCTCCGCCGCCTCGCTCGTCGTGCTGGTGGGCTCCGTCGCGCGCTCGAAGCGGTTCCGCGCGCAGCTGCTCGACGCGGTCTCCTCCCTCACGGTCGGCTACCCGACCGATCCCGCGACGCGGATGGGGCCGGTGATCGAACCCGCCGAGGGCAAGCTGCTGCGCGGCCTGACCGAGCTCGGCGCCGGTGAGACCTGGCTGCTGCAACCGCGGAGCCTCGACGACTCCGGACGCCTGTGGAGCCCCGGCGTCCGCGACGGCGTGCGCCGCGGGTCCGAGTTCCACCGCACCGAGTACTTCGGGCCGATCCTCGGGATCATGACGGCGGCGACCCTCGACGAGGCGATCGCGATCGTCAACGAGGTCGACTACGGGCTCACCTCGGGCCTGCACGCGCTCGACCCGGAGGAGATCGGCACCTGGCTCGACGGGATCGAGGCGGGCAACCTCTACGTGAACCGCGGGATCACCGGGGCGATCGTGCAGCGCCAGCCGTTCGGCGGCTGGAAGAAGTCGGCGGTCGGCCCGGGCACCAAGGCGGGCGGGCCGGACTACCTGCTCGGCCTGGGCTCGTGGACCGCGGCGTCGTCGGAGGCGACCGCTCCGGTCGTCGGACCGGCCGCCCGCCTGCTCGCCGCGTCGCGCGCGGAGCTCCCGGCGGAGGAGCACGCCGCGGTGGAGCGGACGGCGCGCAGCTGCGCGGCGGCGTGGGCCGCGGGTGCTCCTCGCGACGTGACGGGGCTGGAGGCGGAGCGCAACGTCTTCCGCCGCCTGCCCTACGACTCCGCCGTGCTGGTGCGCCTGGCCGCCGGGGAGCCGCTGGGCTCGCTCGTGCGGGTGGCCGTCGCGGCGGCGACCGCGCAGGCACGGGTGGTCGTCTCGAGCGCCGTGGCGCTGCCTCCGCAGCTCGCCGCCGGTCTCGACGAGGCGGCAGGCGCCGTCGTGGTCGAGGACGACGCGGCGTGGGAGGCGCGGGTGCGCGCGCACGGCGCCGGACGGGTGCGTCTGCTGGGCGCGTCCGCCGCGACGGTGACGGCCGTGACGGGCGGGCGCCCCGACCTCGCGGTCTACGCGGGCGCGGCGACCGAGGCGGGCCGGCTGGAGCTGCTGCCGTTCCTCCGCGAGCAGGCCGTGTCGATCACGGCCCACCGCTTCGGCACGCCGGACCATCTCACGGACGGGCTGCTCTGACCGGCGCGATCCGACCGGCGTGATCCGACCGCCCGCCGCGGGATCCCGCTCCGGTGAACCCGCTCCGGCGTGTCGACTACCGGAGCGGCGTCTCGCGGAGAGGGCGACGGAGGAACGACCGGGCGGAGAGGGGTCAGCCGCAGGCCGCACGTCAGTCCGCGTCAGCTCCGCGGCGGGTCCGCAGGGGTGGAGCGCGCGTCGTTGCTGGCGCGCGGGCCCTCCGGGAGGAGCGCGGCGCGTCCCACGCCCGATCGACGTCGGCGGCCGGGGTCAGCAGGATGTGCGCATGACCCGCCAGGAGAACGGCCGGCGCACCGCCGCGCCCGCCCGCGCGCCAGGCCCGCGCACGCGCCCGACCGTCGGCTCCGCCTTCGACCAGCGGTCGAACAGCATCAACGCCCTGCGGCTCGGGCTGGCGGTCCTCGTCATCGTGTCGCACTCCTTCCCCCTCGGCGGCTACGGCGACGACCCCGGGTTCGGCGGCTCCACCCTCGGCGCCTGGGCGGTCGGCGGGTTCTTCGCCACCTCCGGCTTCCTGATCACCGCGAGCCGGCTGCGCTCGCGATCGCTGGTCGACTTCCTCTGGCGGCGCTTCCTCCGCATCTATCCCGCCTTCCTCGTCTCGCTCCTGGTCGTGGCCTTCGTCGCCGCACCGCTCGCGTCGCTCCTCCTCGGAGCCGGCGAGTACAGCGCGGCCGGGGCGGTGCGCTTCGTGGTCGCCAATGCGGCCCTCTACATCCGGGAGTACGGCATCGCGGGGATGCTCGGCTCCGTCCCCTACCCGGGCGCGTGGAACGGCTCGCTCTGGAGCCTGTTCTACGAGTTCGTCAGCTACGTCGTGATCGGCCTGCTCGTCTCCCTGGTGCCCGCGCGCTGGGTGCGCCCCCTCGTGGTCGCGGGATTCGCGGGCCTCACCCTCGTCGCGGCGGTGCTCGCGACGGACCTCGTCCCGTTCCCGGCGCCCCTCAACCAGACGGTGACGCTCGTCGGCTACTTCCTCGCCGGCGCGCTCGTGCACCTGTACCGCGACCGCCTCCCCCTGACGGGCGCGCTCACCGCTGCCGCGGCCGTGCTGCTCGTCCTCGTGATCGCGACCGGCCTCTACCGCGTGCTCGCCGGCCTCCCCCTCGCCTATCTGATGGTCGCGCTCGGCGCCCGGCTCCCCCTGCGTCGGGTGGGCGCGACCCACGACGTCTCCTACGGGATGTACATCTACGCGTTCCCCGTGCAGCAGCTGCTCTCGCTGGCGATCGTCGGAGCCGGAGCCGACGTGCCGCTCTGGGCGTACATCGTGCTCTCGGTCGCAGCGACGGTCCCCCTCGCGTGGGCGAGCTGGCTGCTGGTCGAGCGCCCCGCGATGCGGCTGAAGCGCCTCACCGCCCGGGCTCCCGTCGACGTCGAGGGCCACGTCCTGCGCTGAGGCCCGGAGCCGCGAGCCCGGAGCCGAGAGCCCGCGGCCGTCCTCGCACACCCGCCCGCCCGCAGCCAGCCACACCCGGAGCCGCCC